>JACXUW010000341.1 GCA_014763705.1 Micrococcales bacterium
GGGTGGGAGTCGGCGTCGGGGTCTCGTCGGCCGAGGCGACGGCCGGCGCGCCGACGAGTGCTGCGGTGAGCAGCAGGGCACCGAGCGCGCGGGCGCCCGGGCGGAGCGTGGTGGTGGACATGGAGCCTTCCTGAGCGGTTCAAGACGAACGCCCGAACCGCCGGAGCCCCGGCCCTCGGGCTCCGTCCCGCATTCCTCGACGGGTGTGATGGAGCCGCTCGCGCCCGCTCGGGCATTCCGACTCGCCACCTTCGCAGGTGGCCTACGGCTGCGGGACAGTGCCGGACTTGGACCGGCTTCCCCCAGGCGGGTGCGTGTGGTGCCGCCCTCGCGGGCGACGCCGGTGATGCTACCCCGTGCGGAACTCGGTCGGAACCACGCGTCCGCCGCCGGTAGACTCCCGGGCACAGGCGCTCGAGCCGTCATCAGCGGCGAGCCTCCGGAAGAACGGGACGCGAGTCCTCACTAGAACCGGACGTCGGGGTCACGTCACGACCTGGTGCAAGAGCGGTCGTCCCCCGGGGCGGCAAGCGAGGTGGTACCGCGGAGGTGCCCGGCGCACGGCCGGGCCCGTCGTCCTCGTGACGGACGAGTCGACCACCCGCAGGAGCTGCACCCCGATGACCTACCCCCAGGTGTCCACCACCGGCGACCACACCGGTGACCACACCGGTGAGTCCTTCGGCGTCCCCGCCAGCCCGCGCTTCCCGGAGGTGGAGGAGGCGGTCCTCGCGCACTGGGCGGCCGACGGCACCTTCCAGGCGTCGATCGACCAGCGCGACCCGGGTGAGCGCGGCGAGAACGAGTTCGTCTTCTACGACGGGCCGCCGTTCGCCAACGGCCTGCCGCACTACGGCCACCTGCTGACCGGGTACGTCAAGGACGTCGTGCCGCGCTACCAGACGATGCGCGGGCGCCGGGTCGAGCGCCGCTTCGGCTGGGACACCCACGGGCTGCCGGCCGAGCTGGAGGCGATGCGGCTCAACGGGATCAAGACCACCGACGAGATCCTCGAGCTCGGCATCGAGAAGTTCAACGCCGCCTGCCGCGACTCGGTCATGAAGTACACGGGGGAGTGGCGCGACTACGTCACCCGCCAGGCCCGCTGGGTCGACTTCGACAACGACTACCGGACGATGAACGCCGACTACATGGAGTCGGTCATCTGGGCCTTCAAGTCCCTCTACGACAAGGGCTACGTCTACGAGGGCTTCCGCGTGCTGCCCTACTGCTGGAACGACGAGACCCCGTTGTCCAACCACGAGCTGCGGATGGACGACGAGGTCTACCAGAACCGGCAGGACCCCTCGGTCACGGTCGGCTACCTCCTCGACGACACCGGCACCGACCCCGTCCTCGACGGCGCGCACCTGCTCGTCTGGACGACGACCCCGTGGACCCTGCCGAGCAACCTCGCGGCGATGGTCGGCTCCGAGATCGAGTACGTCGTCGTCGAGGGGCCGGTCCCGGGCACCGACCGCACCGCCCGGTACGTCCTCGCCGAGGCGCGTCTCTCCGCCTACGCCCGCGAGCTGGCCTCCGCGGAGGGGGAGTTCGCGGTCGTCGGGCGGTACCGCGGAGCGGACCTGGTCGGGCGCACGTACACGCCGCCGTTCTCGTACTACGCCGGCCACGCCAACGCCTTCCGGGTCGTCGCCGCCGACGACGCGGTGACGACGACCGACGGCACCGGGGTCGTGCACACGGCCGGCGCCTTCGGTGAGGTCGACAAGGAGGTGACCGACCGCGAGGGCATCGAGGCGGTCATGCCGGTCGGCAAGGACGGCCGGTTCACCGAGCCCGTCACCGACTACGAGGGCGTCCAGGTGTTCGACGCCAACGCGCTCGTCATCGACCACCTGCGCGCCGCGACCCGCGGCGAGGGCCCGGTCGGATCGGTGTCGCCGGGCACCGTGCTGCTCCGGCGCGAGTCCTACGACCACAGCTACCCGCACTGCTGGCGGTGCCGCGAGCCCCTCATCTACAAGGGCGTCGAGTCGTGGTTCGTCCAGGTCACCGCGTTCAAGGACCGCATGGTCGAGCTCAACCAGCAGATCAGCTGGGTTCCGGAGCACGTCAAGGACGGCCAGTTCGGCAAGTGGCTCGAGAACGCCCGCGACTGGTCGATCACCCGGAACCGGTTCTGGGGCAGCCCGGTCCCGGTGTGGAAGTCCGACGACCCCGCCTACCCGCGGGTCGACGTCTACGGCTCCTTCGAGGAGCTCGAGCGCGACTTCGGCGACCTGCCGCGCGACCGCGAGGGCAACCCCGACCTGCACCGCCCCTTCGTCGACGAGCTGACCCGCCCGAACCCGGACGACCCGACCGGTCGCTCGACGATGCGCCGTGTCGAGGACGTCCTCGACGTGTGGTTCGACTCCGGCTCGATGTCCTACGCCCAGGTGCACTTCCCCTTCGAGAACGCGGACTGGTTCGCGGGCACCGAGACCGAGGACGCCCACTTCCCGGCGGACTTCATCGTCGAGTACATCGGCCAGACCCGCGGCTGGTTCTACACGCTGCACGTCCTCGCGACGGCGATCTTCGACCGGCCGGCGTTCTCGTCGTGCATCAGCCACGGCATCGTCCTCGGCAACGACGGCCAGAAGATGAGCAAGTCGCTGCGCAACTACCCGGACGTCCGCGAGGTCTTCGACCGCGACGGCGCCGACGCGATGCGCTGGTTCCTCATGGCGTCGCCGATCCTGCGGGGCGGCAACCTCGTCGTCACCGAGGAGGGCATCCGCGAGGGCGTGCGCCAGGTCATCCTGCCGCTGTGGAACTGCTGGTACTTCTTCTCGCTGTACGCCAACGCGGCGAACGGCGGGGCGGGGTACGAGGCGCGGTGGTCGACGGCGTCCACCGACCCGCTCGACCGCTACCTCCTCGCGAAGCTGCACGACCTCGTCGGCACGGTGACGGCACAGATGGACGCCTACGACGTGCCGGGCGCCTGCGAGTCGGTGCGCGGCTTCGTCGACGGCATGACCAACTGGTACATCCGCCGTTCACGGGAGCGGTTCTGGGACACCGGTTCCGGGGACTCGTCGGCTGCGGAGACGGCGTTCGACACGCTGTACACGGCCCTCGAGGTGCTGACCCGCGTCGCCGCCCCGTTGTTGCCGCTGCTCACCGAGGAGGTCTGGCGTGGGCTGACCGGCGGCCGCTCGGTGCACCTCGCCGACTGGCCGTCCGCCGACGAGCTCCCGGCCGACGACGCGCTCGTCACGGCGATGGACCAGGTGCGCGCGGTCTGCTCGACCGGCTCCTCGCTGCGCAAGTCCGAGGCCCTGCGGGTGCGCCTGCCGCTGCGCGAGCTGACCGTCGTCACCGCCGACCCGGCCGGCTTCGAGCCGTTCAGCGGCATCGTCCGCGACGAGCTCAACGTCAAGACCGTCACCGTCCTCGACGTCGCCGACGCCCACGAGTCCGACTTCGGCATCAGCCAGCGGCTCACCGTCAACGCCCGGGCCGCCGGGCCGCGCCTCGGCCGCGACGTGCAGACCGCCATCAAGGGGTCGAAGTCGGGGGACTGGTCGGTCGCCGAGGACGGCACGGTGACCGCC
The DNA here is from genome assembly GCA_014763705.1 of Micrococcales bacterium. GTDB lineage: Bacteria > Actinomycetota > Actinomycetes > Actinomycetales > Dermatophilaceae > Phycicoccus. The sequence continues at coordinate 3,567 of JACXUW010000341.1, forward strand.
GGCGGGCTCGCGCTCGTCGAGGGCGAGTACACGCTCGAGACGGTCGCCGCCGGCTCCGACGGGTCCGGTTCGCTCGCCACGGCGATGCTGCCCGGCGGCGGGTTCGTCGTCCTCGACACCGAGGTGACGCGCGCTGCAGGAATCGATCCGGGAATCCCCGGCGAGAAGATGATGAACTACACCCGCGACCAGCTTGACGCCCTGTTGGAGGCTCACGTCGGTGAGGGCTGGCAGATGGCCTTCCACGCCAACGGCGATATCGCGATCGACATCGTGCTGGATGCTTTCACAACGGTGCTCGGCCGGCACAACCTGATCGAGAGTGATCACCGCTGGCGGATCGAGCACATCG
>JACXUW010000342.1 GCA_014763705.1 Micrococcales bacterium
CCCTGCTGCGTGCGGTCGCGGACGGCGCGTACGCCAACCTCGAGATGCCGCGCATCCTGCGCCGCGCCCGGCTCGAGGGGCGGGACGCGGCCTTCGCCACCGAGCTGGCGTTCGGCACCGTCCGGCACCAGGGCCTCTACGACGCCGTCATCGCGGTCGCCGCCGACCGTCCGGTCGAGCGCGTCGACCCGGAGGTCCTCGACGTGCTGCGGCTCGGCGTGCACCAGCTGCTCGGGATGCGCGTCCCGGCGCACGCGGCGGCCGACCAGACCGTCGGCCTCGCCCGGTCCGTCGTCGGACAGGGCGCCGCCGGGCTGGTCAACGCGGTGCTGCGGCGGGTGGGGGAGCGGAGCCTCCAGGAGTGGACCGACGCGGTGGCCCCGGAGGGTGGCGGGACGGCGGCCCTCGCCGTCCGGTCCTCGCACCCGGAGTGGGTCGTCACCGCCCTGCGCGCGGCCCTGCTCGGGCACGGTCGCGCCACGCCGGACACCGTCGACGACGAGCTCGCGGCGCTGCTCGCCGCCGACAACGAGCCGCCGCGGGTGCACCTCGTCGCCCGCCCGGGGCTCGCGAGCGTCGAGGAGCTGCTCGCGGATGCGGACGCCGAGCGGAGCGGGACCTCGCCGATCGGGGTCGTGCTGCGCGGTGGCGACCCGGGCGCGGTCGCGGCGGTCCGGGAGGGCCGGGCCGCGGTCCAGGACGAGGGGTCGCAGCACCTCGCCCTCGCGCTCGCGGCCGTCGAGGTGCCCGACGTCCTGCCGGCCCGCTGGCTCGACCTCTGCGCCGGACCCGGCGGCAAGGCCGGTGTCCTCGGCGGGCTCGCCGTGGAGCGGGGGTGCGACCTCGTCGCCGTCGAGGTGAGCCCGCACCGGGCCGACCTCGTCCGCTCCGGGCTGGCCACGCTCACCGCCCGGGCCGAGTCGTCCGGGCGGCGCATCGAGGTGCGGACCACCGACGGTCGCGAGGTGGGGCAGGACGAGCCGGGTTCGTACGCACGGGTTCTCGTCGACGCGCCGTGCACCGGGCTCGGTGCCCTCCGGCGTCGCCCGGAGGCCCGGTGGCGGCGGACACCCGCCGACCTCGCGACGCTCGGACCCCTCCAGCGCGCTCTGCTGCAGTCCGCGCTCGACGCCGTGGCCCCGGGCGGCGTCGTCGCGTACGCGACGTGCAGCCCGCACGTGGCCGAGACCCGCTTCGTCGTCTCCGACGTGCTCAAGAAGCGCGCCGACGTCGAGGTGCTCGACGCGCGCCCGTACCTGCGCGACGCGGCCGGTGACCAGCTCGCCGAGCTCGGGGACGGGCCGCACGTCCAGCTCTGGCCGCACGTCCACGGCACGGACGCGATGTTCCTCGCCCTGCTGCGGAAGCGACCGGATGCCTGACCGTCACCTCACCTGGCGCGCGCCGGTCCCCGCCGACGCCGACGCGCTCGGGCGGATGCACTTCCGGGCGTGGGTCGACACCTACGGTCCGCTCCTGCCGGCCGGCTGGTTCGACGAGCGCGGACCCGAGGACCGCATCGCCCTGTGGACGCGTGTCCTCGCCGAGCCGGTGCCGCCCGGCGCCCGACGGGTGGCGGTCTTCGAGGGAGACGTGCCGGTCGCGTGGTGTGCGGCCGGTCCCGCCCGGCCGCACGAGGGGGTCGCGCCGGTCCGTCCCGAGGAGCTCTGGGGGCTCTACGTGGCCCGCGACCACCTGGGCACGGGCCTCGGCCAGGAGCTCGCCACGTGGGCGGTCGCCGACCGCCCGGCCGAGCTCTGGACCGCCGAGGGCAACGAGCGCGCCATCGCCTTCTACCGGCGCAACGGGTTCGTGCTCGACGGCACCCGGGCCTCGAGCCCCGGCTTCCCGATCGCCGAGCTGCGGATGGTGCGCTGAGGCTCGCTAGGGTGGCGCCCGTGCAGATCTCCCCCTCGATCCTCTCGGCCGACTTCGCGAACCTCCAGGCCGAGCTCGAGGCGATCGCCACCGCGGACTGGGCGCACGTCGACGTCATGGACAACCACTTCGTCCCGAACCTCACCCTCGGGCTGCCGGTCGTCGAGGCGCTGCAGAAGGTCTCACCGGTGCCCCTGGACTGCCACCTGATGATCGAGGACCCCGACCGCTGGGCCGCGGGGTACGCCGAGGTCGGCGCGGGGTCCGTGACCTTCCACGTCGAGGCCGCCGCCGACCCCGTCGCGACGGCCCGGTCCATCCGGTCCGCGGGGGCCCGGGCCGCGTTCGCGGTCAAGCCGAACACCCCGTTCGAGCCGTACGAGGAGCTCCTCGACGAGGTCGACATGGTGCTCGTCATGACGGTCGAGCCCGGGTTCGGCGGCCAGTCGTTCATGGCCGACCAGATGCCGAAGGTGCGCCGGGTCCGCGAGGCGGTCCGACGCCGGGGCGGCGAGATCTGGGTGCAGGTCGACGGCGGTGTCTCCGCCGAGACCATCGAGCAGTGCGCCGAGGCCGGGGCCGACGTCTTCGTCGCCGGCTCCGCGGTCTACGGCCGGGACTCCGCCGCCGACGCCGTGGCCGAGCTGCGCGCCCTCGCCGACCGCCACCACCACTGACGATGGCCTCGCTCCTCGAGCGGCTCGACAGGGAGGGCGGCTACGCGGTCGACCTCGACCTCACCGAGGGACTCGCGCCCGGCGAGGTGCTCGAGGGCGTCGAGCTCGAGGCCTGCCGGCTCGACGGCTGTGTCCTCGAGAAGGCGGTCCTGCGCGACTGCACCTTCACCGACTGCGTCCTCACCGGGTGCAACCTGTCGATGGCCGACCTCGCGGGCTCCCGGTTCACCGACTGCCGCTTCGTCGACTGCAAGGCGCTCGGCGTCGTGTGGGGCCGCGCAGCGGCGGCGCCGCTCTCGGCGCGGCCGTGGGACTTCGAGCGCTGCCGCCTCGACCTCGGCTCGTTCCGCGACGTCGAGGCGGTCGGGGCCCGGTTCGCCGACTGCTCCCTCCACGACGTCGACCTCGCGGGCGCCGACCTGCGCCGGGCCCTGCTCACGGGCTGCGACCTCGGGGGCGCGACCTTCGCCGGCACCGACCTGCGCGAGGCCGACCTCGTCGGCGCCACCGGCTACGTCGTCGACCCGGCCGAGAACCGGGTGCGCGGGATGCGGGTGGACGCCGTCGCGGCCGGCGGCATCCTCCGGGCGATGGGGCTCGTCGTCGAGGGCTGAGCGACTCACCCGACGAGGTCCGGGTGCGGTGGGCCGTCGACCTCGTGGAGGGTCACGGCGAACCCGAGGTCGTCGCGGTCGCCGCCGAGGGGCTCGGCCGAGACGACGACGCCGGTGCGCACGTCGAGCCCGACGAGCCACGACCCCGGGTAGTCGACGTCGGGGTGCTCCCGCGCCCAGGTCGGTCCGCCGGCCGCGGCCTCGAGCCGTTCGGAGACCTCACCCCAGAGCAACGGGCAACAGCCGCACCGCGGTGCGTAGCCCTCGGTGGCCGACATCCGGGCCCACCAGGTGAGGCGGCCGTGCCGCGTCGTCGCCGCGAGCTCACGGACTTCGGTCCCGTGCGACAGCTCGACGGGGTCGAGCATCGCGACCCAGTCGTACGACCGCCACATCGGGTCGTCCGCGTCGAAGCGCAGGGACGTCGGCCGCTCGGCGACGAACCCGTCGGCGTCCAGCGGCACGGGCACGTCGCCCGGGCGCAGGACCGGCACGTCCTCGGTGCGGTCCCGGTCGAGCCGGACCACGTCGAGCGTGCGCCGGCGCTCGTCGAGGACGTGCACCGTCCCGGACGCCGCCCGCACGCGCATCCACCCGGGCCGCACCACCCAGGCCTCGACCTCCTCGCCGTCGCGCCTCCGGTGGGTGAGGTGCAGCGTGCGCCAGCGCCACGGGCCGGATCGGGCCAGGGCGCGCAGCTGCGACTCCGGCCATGAAAAATTGA
>JACXUW010000010.1 GCA_014763705.1 Micrococcales bacterium
TGACTGGTCCACGCCCGCCCAACTGCGTTGACCAGGCGTGGACCAGTCATCTTCTGGTCCTCCGGTTGGTCGGGGTAGTAGGCAGGGCTGAGGACGACTGTTCGAACGGGGAGATTGACGCCCTCAGTGAGGGTGCTCGTGGACACTAGGTAGTTGAGTTCGCCCTGCCGGACCGCGTCTTCGATGGACTCAAGAAGGTCGGAGGGAAGGCCAGCATGGTGATAGGCGACGCCGTGTTCGAGCGTGGCGGGAAGGGGGTGATCCTCACCCAACTTGATCCGCGCAGTGAGGGCGAGGGCGCGCCCCTGTTCGTGGGGCGGCAGTGTCTCTGCAATCGCTTGGGCCATGTTCCGTGCCGACTTCCGCTCGTCGCAGACAACTAGAACGGATCCCGCGCGACCAAGAAAGCTCACCAACTGCGCAAGCATGCGGTACTTGGGCGTGCTGTGCGGGCTCCCCTCCGCCGTGGGCCACGAAAGCCCGGCTGGGGTCGTGCGGTACGAAACTTGTCCCAATGCTGCACGCGTCTTCAGACCTACGACCTCGCGGCCGGTCGGCTTGAGCCGGAAGACGCCATGCACGGGCCGCTTGCGCCGCTGCGTGTACGCCGCCATCGACCCTCGCGCGGCGACTGGCTCGATTGTTGGCAGCGCTTGCTTGTCCTCACTCACACCGAAGAGCACGCTGAGGCGCCGAGGCCCGCGCCAGCTGGATTCGAGGAGCCGACCCTGTTCCCCTGGATCCAGCCAAGACCGAATTTGGCCAGCATTGCCCAAGACGGCGCTCAACAACACAATGCGGTGTTCAGTGTCTCGACTTCGCCAATGAAGATACGAGATCACACTCTCGAGCAAGAAGCCCCGTCCCCTCTCGCGGATCTGGTGGGCCTCGTCGAATACGAACATCCCGTAGCGAGAGAGAACTGCCTCCGGATCCTCACGGAGGGCATGGGAGAGGCGTTCGGGAGTCATGATCGCGATATCTGATTCGTATGTTTCAGAACCGTCCAATGCAGAAAGGATCTCATCTGCCGAGAGACCGACGGATCTAAGCAGGTCCGCCAATGCGCCGCCCGCTGGTAGTCCCGCATCAGGTGCTTGCCGGGCAAGCTCTCGTGCGAGAAGGCGGAGCCGTCGCATCAGGCCACGGCGGACCTCACGGCCCAGGCTCCGTTGCGGCGCGATGTAACAGACCCCTGTTCCGCGCGTGGCTAGATGCTCGACCATGAGTAGTTGCCCGATGAGGGTCTTGCCCGCACTTGTGGGAACACTCACGATTAGCCTTTTCGCGGCATGGCCACGGCCGGGATCGACGCTGGGCGCAAGGAGTTCTCGTTGGGGCTGCCAGAGAGTCAGCACGTGTGGCGATGTCATCGTGAAGGCTTGCTTCGCCGCGTCTGGGACTGACGGCGGTAGCACCGTCCACACACTGCCGCGTGCGACGGCATCTCCGATCGACCGGATGTGTGATGCAACCCAGCGTGCGATGTGATCGTGGCCCTCGTGCTCCGCCGATACCGCGCGAGAGAGGGAATTCTGCGCTGTCGCCAGGCGATCGGGGTTGCCCTCTCTCAGATACCGCAGTAGGTCGTAGCAAGCGTGCACCACAAGCAGCGTCGGCCCGAACACGGTGGCGCCTGCGTCGTTGGTGCCGAGCTGCGCTTCGAACGTTAATAGCTCGCGGTTCCAGGCAGTTAGCCGACGAGCCGCCGCACCAGCGTCGAGGGTCAACAAGGCAATTCCGGCGCGCAACGCCAAAGACGGGAGGCGTTCCGTTAAGTCGATATCGGCCCCTACAATGGAGGCCCACTTGTCGACGCGACGACCGATTGCGCCCGCATTGGGCTCAGCCTCACTACGGTGGAAACCCACCTGTGCGGCGAATGCCCACTGCAGCCTCAGGAGTTCGTCGGCCTCCTCATCTTGGCAGGCGAGGTCGAAAATATGAGCGCTGACGGCGAACGCTTGGCGCTGTTGTGCCACTTCATACAATCCAAGTGACTCATCCGCACTTGCCACGCCGTGTAGGAACCATCCGGTCTGCAAGAGAAGCTGCTCGACGCCTCCTTGGCCGATGAAGAGTTGCACCTCCGCCTGTGCAAGAAGTTCCTGCAGGCGCTCCGGAGTCGGGAGTACTCCATCGCTATAGGCGCCCTGCAACGACGGATCAGGGCCGAGAGCCCCCGCAATAAGCTCAAAACTCAGAGAGGCGTCCACACACGGTCCCTGACTACGTCTGCGAAGACCGCAAAGTCGGCGACTCCCGCGACGAGGCCTTCTATCTGCGATGGCGAGGAAAGCCTTGGGAACGAACGCGAGACCCTGCTGAAACAGCGACCAGGGATCTTCGCCTCGGTCGTTGTGACAGAGATGCCGATGCCTGCTTGGGGGCTTCCAACAGCCCATAGACGGGCGAGGTCCGCGTATATCGCGCGCACTTTCGGCCCGCTTTGCGCGCCGGCCGCTGCCGCGATGCTGGTGGCTTGGGCTAGGTAGCTTAATGCGCTTGTGCGCAGCTGAGTAGTCGCCTCGGTGACGGATGAGGAGACGGGTGTTGACCCCACGCTCTGTTTGCTCTCCCAGAGGCGAAACTCAACGACCCCATCGGATCGCTCCCAGATGACCAAGCTGTCTCGACCGGGTTTGGTTGCATGCCAGTCGGGCCCCTCGACGTGAAGCAGGTTCCGGTCGGTCCTTGTTCCTATGCGCTCTGCGAGTAGCGAGAACAAGAATTCGGCCAGCCATCCACGGCGGTGTCGCTCGTCGCGAGACTTGTGGGGGAGGCCAAAAGCATGATCAATATATGTGCCGATCAACTCCGCATCGTCCGGCGGGAGCTTAGTACGAGTAGCAATGGCATTGGACCAAGAGTTGTATACGTACGCTGTGCCGACTGACCGAGCCGCCACCGCTAAGTCTGCAACAATGCAGGCAGCAGTGTCGAGGTCTGAGGCCTGAGTCGCCGACAATCGGGCAGTCTTCCAAGTTGCAGTTCGAGTTCCACGACCCGGCGAGTAGGAGAGCAGATCCGGGAGCGCCGGGTGTGGCCCGCCAGCAAGGGCGCACGTGCATCCGGAGACCCTCGCGCCCATGTCATCCCCAATCTGATCTCCCCCGCGTCGCCGTGCGGCGTCGTCCGGCACCAATGCCACGTGCACTCGCATGCTATCGGCAGCCGCACCTTCCCGCGGCATGCGCGAAGGAATACCGAAGGGTCCAATTGGTCACCAATGCGACTTCTTGAGTGACTCGGCTCATTACGGCCCGAGCGGATGCGATCCCTCGACGACGCGCTGGAACGGTGGATGCCTGGGCTCACCTCCCAACCCGCGTACCCGGGTCTGCGCGGCCAGGTCGCGATCAGGTGGGCAGACGGGGACTCCCCGAACGAGGCCCTGCAGCAAGCCACTTGGTGGCAGACCAACGAGGAGCTCGCCCGCGAGGACGACCCCGCTGCCACCCTTGCCCGCAATGTTGCCCTCTCGCGTGCTGGCGCCAGCGGCGAGGGGACACCGTGGTTGCCCGCTGTGCCACAACTCCTTCGCCGCCACGAGTCGGCGGGCGCCAACCTCGAGCGCCTCGCCGGTCGAATCAACGAGCTCGCATCCTTGTCCGAGCGCTCAGCGCACTCGCCTGAGCGCGAAGACAGACTGTCGGTCGGACGGTCCCATCAGCAGCGTGCCATCCCCGCCAGAGCGCCTGTCGGGCGTGGGGCCGCCCGGCCGAGACGGTGACGATCACACCACGACGCTGGCGGCGGCGAAGTCCGCCGCAGGCATCGGTGTTCGCAGGTGCCAGGTGATGGCAATGGGGCGCTCCCCGCGGTGCTCGACGTAGTCGGCCTCGCCGAGAAACAGGTAGGGCGCGCCGCTGCCGAACGCGGAGACCTTCCGCGGCCTGGTGAACAGCAACACGTGACTGCCGTTGGTGCGGTGGTTCAGGTACCGCTGACCAGTCGGCGACGCCACGGTGGTGCCCGACTGCGACTCCCAGTGGAAGAGCTCGGGACTGATTGCGTAGTCCTGGTACATCGTGGTTGGCGAGTAGTCGGCCTCGGACTTGTGCAGGGTCACGAGGAAGGCGTCGGCGTTGGCTTCGGGCGCGAAGAGGACTCCCTCGCGGAAGCTGTTGGGCTTGCGGCCGTCGATCGAGACGTAGTCCAGGGCAGCAACGATCTCCTCACGGGTGTACCGAGCGTGAACCTTGAGCGGGCGCCGGCCGAGCGTGCCCTGCAGACGCGACGTCACGCGCTCCGCAGAGTCCAGGCCGATCCCGACGACCGCGCGCAGGTCCTGGCGCACAGCGGTCTCGCCGTGAAGGGAATTCAGCCCCGCGGTGTACGTCTCGAAGCCGCCGCCATCCGGCCACACCGAGAAGAACAGCATCCGGCCGTAGGCCTGGAGGGCGGGGTCTGCCTGGTCATAGTCGGGCGCGTCATCGCCGAGCCAGGTCAGGTACGCGGCAGCCCGGTCGGGATCGTCGATGTGGCAGAGGGCGCGCACCCGCTTGAGGAGGGCCTTTTCGAAGGGTCCTTCCTGCGGGGTCTCGAGCCCGGCGTCGCGTCGCAGGCGCGCCCAGGAGCGGTCCCCCCGGACCACGTCCGCGAGCTCGACTGCGGACTCCTCGAGGAACCTGGCTAGGTCATCGGTCGGGTGAGCACGTAGTTCGGCGGTGATGCCGGACCAGCGCGTGGTGATCTGACTGCGGATGTTCTCTAGGACCAGTTCCTGGCTCTGGCGGTCGAGGACGATCTGAGTTCCGGCTGGGAGGAACGGGAAGCCGTGTTGGATGTCCCGCTCGAGCGCGGCCCGCGTGCTGCCGGTCATCGCCCGGAAGCGCTGGTCGAAGCGGAACTCCTTGCGGTGGTGACCGACGAAGTCGAGGGCGGTCAGGACGGCCTTGTCGGTGGCCCGGCGCAGGCCACGCCCGAGCTGCTGGAGAAAGACGGTGGAGCTCTCCGTGGGTCGGAGGAAGAGGACGGCGTTGATGGCCGGGACGTCGACGCCCTCGTTGAACACGTCGACGGCGAACAGCACCTGGACAGCCCCGTCGCGCAGATCCCGGACGGCCGCGTCCCGCTCAGGCTTCGCCGTGTCCCCGAGAACCACGGCCGCCCGGATCCCGGCCTCGTTGAACACCCGCGTCATGTACCTGGCGTGATCTCGGGACACGCAGAAGGCGAGGGCCTTCATGGCGGTGAGGTCGGCGACCTTGTCGCGGACCGCCTTGAGCACGATGCGCGCCCGGGCGTCGTTGCCGGTGAACAGGTTGGACAGTTCGCCGGCGTCGTAGGTGCCCGCCTTCCAGTCGATCCGGGTCATGTCCATGCCGTCGGCGACGGCGAAGTAGTGGAAGGGGGTCAGCAGGTCGGCCTTGAGGGCGTCCCACAGTCGGAGCTCAGCGGCCGTCCGCCCATCGAAGAACGAGCGGACGTCCAGCCCGTCGCCGCGCTCCGGAGTGGCAGTGAGTCCCAACAGTTCTCGAGGCTGGAGGTGGTCGAGGATGCGCCGATAGGTGCGTGCCTCGGCGTGGTGGAACTCGTCGACCACGACCACGTCGTACGCGTCCGGAGGGATGTTGGTGATGCCGTACGACGAGAGGGACTGGACGGACGCGAAGACGTGGTCCCAGCGCTCCGGGCGGTGCCCATCGACGTAGAGCTCGCCGAAGCCGGCATCGCTCAGGACCTCGCGGTGCGTGCGCAGCGACTGCTGGAGGATTTCCCGCCGGTGTGCAACGAACAGCAGCCGTGGCAGCGTCGGGAAGCCGGCCGCGAGCCGACGGTAGTCCAGCGCCGCCACCACGGTCTTGCCCGTGCCTGTCGCGGCGACGACCAGGTTGCGGTGCCGGTCGTGGACCAAGCGCTCGACATCGAGCCGGTCGAGCATCTCCTGCTGGTAGGCGTACGGACGGACCTCGAGCCCGGAGAGGGTCAGGGTGACGCGGTCGTGGGGCCGCTTACCGGCCGCTTCGGCGAGGGCGTCGTCGAGCCGGTCCCGGTCGGCGTCGGGGTCGTAGGTCTCGAAGGTGGCGTCGTTCCAGTAGCTGTCGAACGTCGCTCGGAACTTCTGCAGTAGCGCAGGAGTGGAGATGGCGGAAAGCCGGACGTTCCACTCGACACCGTCCAGCATGGCCGCGCGAGACAGGTTGCTGGAGCCGACGTACGCGGTGTCGAAGCCGGTGTCGCGCCGGAACAGCCACGACTTGGCGTGGAGGCGCGTCCGTTGCGAGTCGAACTGGATCTTCACCTCGGCGCCGAAGTCCCGGACCAGCCGGTCCAAGGCGGCTCGATCGGTCGCGCCCATGTATGTCGTGGTGATGATGCGAAGCGGGACTCCGCGCTCCCTGAGCGCTTCCAGGCGGTCTTCGAGGAGGCGGAGCCCGTACCACTTGACGAAGGCCATGATCAGGTCGACGCGGTCGGCACTGGCAAGCTCGGCGCGGATTTCATGGCCGAGCCCGGGCTCACCCGCGGCGTTCGTCAGCAGGGCCGCTTCCGAAAGTGGCGTCGAGGGACGCTCACTCAGCGACCGCAGATGACTTCCAGGCGCAGGCGGCATGGCAATCGCGAGGAGCTGCCTCGCTGTGGCCAGGGTGTCCTCGGACGCGCCCAGAATCTCCACGAGCTGGTTGACCAGGGCGAGGCGCCGATCGGCGTGCTTCTCCTCCCGCAAGGCCCGAAGTGTGACATCTCGGACGTGTCTCGCCAGGATGTCCGGCTGGTCTGCCTCGTCGATGGGTCCGCCGTGAATCTCGAGCTGGGTGACCCCCGCCAGGCGCTTCTCCAGTGCGCGTGTGATCAGGCTTTCGTAGAGGCCCTCGAGCAGACTGCCATCCCCAGTGGTCACCCACCGCAGCTTGCCAGGGAGGGGCGACAAAACGCTGCGAAACGGATTCGCCGTCAACCGGGAGTGTCAGAGGCACGCTGACGCGACACATCGCGGTCCAACGAACGTGCGCGTGACCCGATCGGCCAACCCGCAGGCGACCACCCAACGCACGGCGACGCCGGGATCAGGTGGTCGATCGGCGGCGGATGGACGCGCGTCGAGCCGTCCGCTCATTCCGATAAGCGGTCGGTCCGGTCCGGTCGGAGGGACTTCAGGTACTCACTGGCCAGCCGGTTGTGGCGGAACCAGCGGGCCACGATGTCGCTCCAGTCCTGAGTGCTGATCGCACCGTCAACGCGGAAGAGCTTGCGGTAGTGGGTCGCCGATTCCCGACCGGTGACATATTGCTTCTCGCTCCGGGCGGTGTAGGAGTCAGCGTCGTAGGCGCGGACCGCTCCGTCGCAGTGGACGAAAACCCCGTTGTTGGTATCACGGATGGCGTGCAAGTACCGCAGAAGCCGCAGGCCGCGCCGGGTGGAAGATGGCTCATCGGAGAGCTCCTCCATCTGGACGACTTTGCGGCCCTCCTTGTCACGGCGCCAGTCAACGAAGAAGCGCGGATACTCGTGGGTCAGGCCAGAGTCCGGGTCTGCGTGCACGGTCACGCCCGTCTGATGCGGGTCGTCCAACGCCTCGGATGACAGCGTTGGACCCCACCAGTAGTCCTTCTCCATCGAGTCCTGGAAATCCTCTGCGCGCATGAAGTGCTCGGTGTCGATCGCGATGCGCACCGTGCTGTCGTGCTGCCCGCCGGCGCTGATCAGTGTCTCGATAAGGTCTTGGTTGATGCCGCTGGTGAAGTATCGCCTCAGGAGCGGGTGGTAGTGCAGTGCCGATCCGGAGTGAATGATCGTCGACGGGCGGGCGTCCAAACCGCCGACGTCGAGCAGGCCGTCATCGTCCATCCTGGCCAGAAGGTCGCGGTGGGCCACTAGAACCCGGTCATTCGCCGACGGGTGCACCAGTTCGCGGTCGCCGGGTGTCGAGTAGAGCGCCGTGACGGCTGCCTCTATAACGGCCTCGGCAAGGTCTTCTTCCTGTAGGTGCCACGGCAACTGCTCGCGGAGCCGGGCCACGTCGCGACCCGCCAGCCTCGTCAGTGCTTCCCGGGTGCGACGTACGCAGTTTCCATAGAGTATGCCGAGGTTGCCCTCGGCCGGGTCCAACGGCAGGCAGATCGGCGCGATGCCGCGATCCCTCATCTGCAAGGCGATCTCGCTCAGCCTTGATTCGACGCCCGCCGCGTCCACAAGGGCCCAAGACGTCGTCAGCCAACATGCTGCGATTATCCGTCGCCCGGCGTCGGGAGCGACTCTGGAAGGCGGCCGGCTCCATAGTGCCCGACGCGGGCGTCGATCATCGAGGCTCCGAACGGTGCTGGTCGCCCGCGGGCCCTTTCCGTATGAGCACCGAATTGAGACCCAGGTAGTACTGCTTTACTAGCGATGTGAACCCCGAGCCCTCCACGCGCCTGCTCCGCAGCCAGCTCCTTGGCCTGCAGATCGCCAAGTTCCGTCGACAGCACAGCCTGACGCAGGCGCAGCTCGCGACAGCTGCGGGCGTAGGACTTGAGTCCCTGCGGAAGCTCGAGCAGGGACACGTCGAACAGCCAGGAGTCTTCCGGATCGCCGACATCGCTGATGCGCTTGACATGACTGTCGATGGGTTGCTGCCGGCGCGGCCGAACCCGGTGTCCTCCATCGGCTACGAGGGCTGTGACATCGAGTCGTTCGTCGTGATGATTCAGAAGGCCGGGATAGACCTGGTAGCCGACGTCCGCCTCACACCGCTGAGTCGGAAACAAGGTTTCAGCAAGGGTCGTCTGCGCGCGGCCCTCGGGGACGCCGGCGTGCGCTACGAGCACCTACGTCCCTTGGGGAACGCGAAGGAGAACCGGCCCCTCTTCAGTGGGGCTGAGGTGGAGGTGGGCAGGGCGCGTTATCGCGCGGGCCTTCGAACCCCCGAGGCGCGAGCGGCGCTCGATGAGTTGGCCTCTTGGAGACAGGAGCATCATGTCGCTCTTCTCTGTTTTGAGAGAGACGAGGAGCGGTGTCATCGCACGGTCGTTCTTGAAGAGTTAGCTCAATTGGGGTAGTACACGCCAAGTACATGGAATACATGGTGGCGCTTGGCCTGGTTCCCGACGAAGAAGGCGGGTTGCCTCGGGGGCCGGAACATCATGTCGACGAACTTCTCCCGTAGTGCGGCTCTCACGCGCTCGGCGGGGAGGTTGCGAAGTCGCCGTTGGAGCGCGACGAACTCCCAGTCGATGATGCTCTGGTCGTGACCATTGCATTGAGCGTCGTAACACTTCCATCGGTAGTGGCCCTCGAATCTTGGCGCTTCGAGAGGGCTCTTGTCCGAATCGTCGAACAGGTCAAACTGGTTGACGTAGGCGTCGATCTTGGCCTGCTCGTCTGGGGTCCAGCCGGCGTGGTCGGTGATCCGCAGGTCGGTCAGTGAACGTACCGGGACAAGCCCGAGCGATGGGGCCACAGTGGCGTGCTGATTCTGTCGGTTCAGTTCGCACATGGTGTCCGACGCGGTCGGCTCGAGGAGTGCTCGACGGCGCCTCCAGGGGTCGAGGTGGTCGATGACTTTCATGGTGGCCATGTCCGGTTGCCATGATTCGACGCGGGAGTCGCCTGCCGCAGGGATGCCGCGGACTCGGATGATGTCGTACTTTTTGAACTGCTGGTCCTGCTCGAGGAACCGGAAGTTGATGGGGTAGAGACGGATCCATCGAGCTTGGGTTCGGCCCTCGGACAGGCCAAGGCCGGCCACGCACACTGTTTCGCCTGATTTCGCGGATGGGTTGGGGGCCGCCTTTACCGTGATGAGGACTTCCAGGTCGTCTGGGCGGGCAGGTTTGGGGTTATCACGTTCGGGTCCGCCGAACAAGGCGCCTTGACTGTCCATTTCAGCCCTTCTCTCGGTCGAGGCGGGCGAGCATGTAGTCGGCGACCGTGGCGGCTTCGCGAACGACGAGCATGGCGAGGTCTTCGGAGACTCCCGTTGGAAGCGTGCGGCCGTGGCCGGTGCCTTGGAGGTTTCGGAGCCTATTGACCTGATCGGCGATGTTCCAGGTCGATTGGTGGATCGCGCGGATCGCTTCGGCGCCGGGCAGGTTGGGGTCGACCTGTTGGGGTAGGACGTTGAGTCGTTCGCGGGCGAGGTGCCAGAGTTGGTTGTAGTCCATCTTGTCGTTGACTGGCATGCCGAGCTCTTCGAGGACGTACTTGGACACCGATTCCAGCAGTTCTTTGGCGGTTCCGATGAGCAGCGCGGGGTCGGTCGTGGAGCGGCGGAGGCGTTCGACCTGCTCTTCAAGGGCTGGACGACCGCCTGTGTCGAGGTCGACGTTGCCGAAGGGTTGTAGCTGTCCGTCATCGGTGAGATACCACCCAGCTGAGCCCAGGGCTCGTTTCAGGCGATCGACGTCTGCGCCAGTCGCGTCCTGCCCGACCAGACCGGCCGTACGAAGCGCAGAGAGCAGCTCCTCGACGAGTTCGCGAGCCCGAGACGGACGACGCTGTGCCTCCTGCAACCCTCTGAGTACCCGCGCCTCCTTATTCGGGCCCCGTGCGTCGGGGTCGTACGTGTAGCCGTCTCCGTATCCGGTGCCTGTTAGCACCCTGCTAATGACAGTGTGGCTCGGTCCGTTTCCGCTGTGGAAGAACATAGCAAGAGCGGAACTAACATCGCTGGTCAACGGGACAGTGGCTCGCGGGCTCATCTTTCCCCCTCAGGTTGGAGTTGATACTGGCGCGGCTTCTCACCGACTCTTCATCCGCAGGTCGTGACGAATCGGTAAGGCTCCGGAATCACGGAGTCAACCGCAGTTTGGATCGGAAGGCATGTCGTTCCGCCACCTCAAACCAGATTCATTGCGGGGTGGACCGGGGTGACGTCCCCTGGGGTTTGAGCGACGCAGCCGTGTGTGGGCGAGGGGACGCGCCTCCCGTCATGGGGAGCGCGTGCGGAACTCGTTCCCCATGCCCCCTTGGTCTGGCCTGGCCGTGAGAGTGAGGCCACAGGCCCATGACCACCGAGGGCGTCGGGTTCCCCGGCTGGAAATACCCCAGCGAAGTACTGCAGTGGTGGGGTACGGAGGGGTCTGCGAGCGCCCGGCGGAGGGTGATTTCGTGCTCAGCCGACCCGGCCGGCAGCCCGTCTGGGGAATTTGCAAGCAGGGGATCAGTTCGCACGCCTCAGAAGGGGTCGACCCCGCGCCCTCCACACTTCGGGCAGGTGACCATCTGCAGGCTCTGGCCCTCGTTCGGGAAGGGGTTCGGGCGGTACTCCTGGATCGCTCGGCGGCCATGGCACATGCTGCACGGGCGCGGCTCAGGCGGCGGTGCCGGATGACGGCCGACGACGAGCGGCGAGTCGTACCCGGTCCGGGAACGGTCCATCTCGGCCGGCGCCGAGCTCGGGCGCGCCCCTCCGCCGCCCTGCCCGGCCCGGCGCGCCACGGCGAGGACGCCGTAGCCGATCACCGCCACCACCGCGCCCACGATGCCGAGCGCCAGCACGAGCGGAGCCACGACGACGCCGAGCAGCGTGATGCCGAGCCGGCGGGCGCCGGACATCGACGACCACCCGGTGGCGAGCTGACGGAGGGCGTAGGCCTGAAGGAGGAGCGCCGCCACCGCCTGGACGAGGACGACGACGAGCTCCGTGCGGGTCGGGTCGTCGGTCGCGATCGCGAGGGACACCCCGACGACCCAGAGGGCAGCGAGACCCACCAAGGCCAGAGCAGCGATACGGACCATGTGGCTCCCTGCCGACACGCGGACCGACGAACGGATCGATGCGCCCGGAGTCGGTACTGCGGCTGGGGTGCGCGGCTCGCACCCTACTCCTGCCGCACCCCCGGTGGCGAGGGTCGAATTCGCCGCGGCCCGCACTCCGCCCGACCCCGGACGGACCAAGGTCCGCAGGTGACCGGCGCACGGCCGCCCGCGCCGACGCAACCAGGTCACGAATCGGACAGTCGCGCAACGGTGGGGTCACGGCGACAGCACGGCACGGTCACGGCGACAACGGGTCGGCGTCGGTGCGGTCACGGTCCGGCAACGACGCGGTCTGCGGCCGCCAGTGACCCCTAGCGTCCGTCACAGCCGGAGCACCGACGCCGACCCGAGGGGGACCCCGATGACCACCAGCACCCGCCGCCGCCTCGCCGGCACCAGCGCTGCCGCCCTCGCCATCGCCCTGGCCCTCACTGGCTGCGGCTCCGGATCGGGTTCCAGCACAAGTGAGTACGCTCCGGGGCCCAACGGTGCCGCCCGGTCCGACGGCGGCAACACCTACCGCTCCCCCTCCGACACCGGCGACGACACCACCCGCCGCAACCGCATGACCGACCCCCGCGAGGACGGGCTCTCGACCTTCGCCCTCGACATCGACACCGGCTCCTACACCCGGTTCCGCGACGCCGTCCGCAACGGAGAGACGTTGCCGCCCAGCGAGATCCGCACCGAGGAGTTCGTCAACTACTTCCGCCAGGACTACGAGGCACCGCGCGACGGACTCGGCGTGAGCATCGACGCCGCGACCCTCCCCTTCGCGCCGAGCCACCGCCTCGTGCGGGTCGGCATCAGCAGCGCAGTGACGAGCGACGAGGACCGCCCGGACGCCGACGTCGTCCTCGTCGTCGACACTTCGGGCTCGATGAGCGAGGCCGGCAAGATGGAGACGACGAAGACCGCGCTGCGCACCCTGGCCACGTCGCTGCGCACGACCGACCGCGTCGCCATCGTCCGCTACGACGACGAGGCCGACCTCATCCTCGAGCCGACGCCGGTGCGCGACCGCAACGCCGTCCTCGACGGCATCGCCGAGCTCGAGCCCGGCGGCTCGACCAACGCCGAGGCCGGCCTGACCCTCGGCTACGACACAGCGGCGAGGATGCACGACGAGGCCCGCGGCGAGCACCGGATGACCCGCGTCGTCCTCGTGAGCGACGGCGTCGCCAACGTCGGCAGCACGAGCCCCGGCGGGATCCTCGACCGGATCGGCCGGGAGGCCCGCAGCGGCGTCAACCTCGTCTCGGTCGGCGTCGGCATGCAGGACTACAACGACCGGCTGCTCGAGCAGCTCGCGGACACGGGAGACGGCTGGCACGTCTACGTCGACACCGCCGACGAGGCCGAGCGGGTCTTCGCCACCGGCCTCACCGGCTCGCTCGTCGTCGCAGCCAAGGACGCCAAGGCCCAGGTCGAGTTCGACCCGGCGCGGGTGGCCGGCTACCGGCTCATCGGCTACGAGAACCGGGCCGTCGCCGACGAGGACTTCCGCGACGACCGCGTCGACGGCGGCGAGGTCTTCGCCGGGCACACGACGACCGCGCTCTACGACGTCGAGCTGCGTCGGCCCGCCCGCGACGCCGACCGCGACCGCGCCTTCGTCACCGCCACCGTGCGCTACCACGACGGCTCCGGCGAGGCCGTCGAGCGCACCGGCACGCTCTCCGACGCCGAGTGCGCCCGCGACGTTGCCCAGGCTTCGGCCCGGCTCCAGCAGGACCTCGTCGTCGCGCTGCTCACCGACCACCTCGTCGGCGGCCCGTGGTCGGAGTCGGCGGGCACCGCAGAGCTGCGCCGCCAGGCGGCCGACCTGCCCGAACGGCTCGACGGCGACCGGGACGTGGCGGAGCTGGTCGACCTCGTCGACCGCGTCGCCACCTGACCCATCGCACCCACCCGGGAGGCCGTGAAGCACCGCCCGGAGGAATGGCTCGATCGGGCCATTCCGCCGGTCGGGGGCCGCGGCTAGTCTCGTCCGCGTCACTCCAGCAGGGGCCTCACGAGGAAGGAGTCGACAGGGCCGACGTCCCGGGCCGATGACGCGGACACGCGGACTGCGCATGGCCGCATCCCCCTCCACCGTCCCGGGACGCCACCCATCCCTGACCCAGCGCGCCCGGACCCGGCGCGCCCCGGGGACGCCGGTCAACAGAGGGCCGGCCACCCGGACACGACGGCGCCGGCCGCACCGACGGGATGCGGCCGGCGCCGGTCGCTGCCCGGCATCCCGACGCCGCCCGGTCGCCACTGTCGTCGCCGTCGGCGCCCTGTCGGCACCCGCCCCTACCGTGACCCCGGACGCGACGACGACCGACCCCCGGGAGGGATGCGATGACCGAGGTGCGCCTGCGCGAGCTGCGCGACGAGGACCTGCCCGCCTACTGGCAGCACCTCACCGACCCCGACCTCCAGTGGCAGGCGGGGATGACCCGCGACTACCACTACGAGAGGGAGGCCTTCGACGCCCACTGGGTCCGTATCCGGGCGAACCCCCGCATCCTGCACCGCACCGTCCTCGCCGACGGCGTGGTCGCCGGCCAGGTCGCCTCCTTCGACGGCCCGGACGGCCGCGAGGTCACCTACTGGATCGGCCCCGAGCACGGCGGACGCGGCATCGCCACCGAGGCCCTGCGCCAGCTCCTCGCCCTCGACACCACCCGCCCGCTGCACGCCGGGGCCGCGGCCGACAACGCCGCCTCGCTGCGCATCCTCGAGAAGTGCGGCTTCGTCGTCACCGGCCACGACCGGGACGAGGCGCGTGCGCGGGGCGGCGGCGAGGTCGACGTCGTCCTCCTCGAGCTCGCCTGAGCGAGAGCCGGACAGACGACGGCGCCGGCCGCCCCGAGGGGACGACCGGCGCCGGCGACGTGCGACGAGGCGGGCGTCAGCCCTTCGAGCCCTCGTCGATGTTCGGGGTCGAGAGGTCCGAGCCCTCCGACGTGCCGGTCGTCGAGGGGAGGTCGGCGTCACCGGTGTTCGCGTCGTTCCACGTGGCGGCGCCCTCGTCGGCCGCGGCCTCGGTGGCGTCCGACGCCGCCTCGACCTTGCTGGCGGCGGCGTCCTTGGCCTCGCCGGCCTTCTCGGCCGCCTTCTTCTTGAGGTCGGTGGCCTTGGCCGCCGCGGCGCTGCCCGACTCGGCGAGCTTCTCGCGGACCTCGCCGGCCTTCTCCTTGGCGGTGTCCTTGACGGCGTCGACCTTCTCGGAGGCCGTCGTCGACGCGGACGCCGACGCCGGCGGCGTGTACGAGCCGGCGCTGGCCCACGGGTCGGGGCGCTCGGTGCTCTTGCGGTAGGCCATCACTGCGGCACCGGCGGCGACCGCGCCGAGGAGGAGGACCCAGCGGCCCTTGCCCCGCTTCTTGTGCGCGGTGGCGTCGCCCTTGAGGACGGCGTAGGCGTCGGGGGCGCGCTCGGCCGCCTCGGCGGCCTGCTCGCGCGCCGTGGCCGCACCGGCGGCGATGGCGGTCAGCGCGGCCATCACCTTCGGCAGCACGTCGTCCTGGAAGGTCTCCCTGGCCTGCTCCATCCGCGGGGCCAGCGCCTCGAGCGCCTCCTCGGCCTTCTCGCGGGCGGTCTCGGCGGCGTCCTGGGCGCGCTCGCGGCCCTCGCGGACCTTCGGCGCCACGTGGTCGGCGTAGTCGCGCGCGGACCCGGCGTAGTCGTGCGCCCGGTCGCGGGCGTCGTGGGCGAGGTGACGCGCCGAGTCGTACTGGGCGAGCGCCTCCTTGCGGGCCTTCTTGCCCTTCTTGCGGAGCTCCTTGGCCTCGGCCCCGGACGCCTTGCGGAGGTCCTTGATCTCGGACCTGGTCCTCTTGCGCAGGTCGTGCGCCTGGTCGGCGGCCCGCTCGGCGGCGTCGCGGGAGGCGCCGCTGACGCGGTCGGCGGCATCCGTGACGGCCTCGACGGCCTGGTCGGTCCTGCTCTTGCTGCGGAACACGAGTCCTCCTCGGTGCTGGACGTCTTGTCCCCCATCCTGCCCTGTTCGGCCTGATCGGGGCACATCAGGGACCTCCCGATGCGGGTGATGCGCCCCACCGTGACCGCCCGTCCGCGCGTGAGAGGATCGACGCATGAAGGCAACCCTGCACACGAACCACGGCCCGATCGTCGTCGAGCTCTTCCCCAACGAGGCGCCCAAGACGGTCAAGAACTTCGTCGGCCTCGCCACGGGCGAGCAGGAGTACACGGACGACGCCGGCCGCACCAACCCGACGCCGTTCTACGACGGCCTCGTCTTCCACCGCATCATCCCCGGCTTCATGATCCAGGGCGGCTGCCCGCTCGGACGCGGCATGGGTGGCCCGGGCTACACGTTCGACGACGAGATCCACCCGGACAAGCAGTTCGACCGCCCCTACCTCCTCGCGATGGCCAACGCCGGCAAGCAGATGGGCAAGGGCACCAACGGCTCGCAGTTCTTCATCACCGTCGCACCGACCACGTGGCTCAACGGCAAGCACACGATCTTCGGCGAGGTCGCCGACGGCGCCAGCCGCGAGGTCGTCGACGCGCTCGCGAACGTCCGCACCGGTGCGCAGGACCGCCCGGTCGAGGACGTCGTCATCGAGCGCGTCGAGATCGAGCAGTAAGAGCCGGCGCCACCGCGCATCCCCGGAGGACCGACGTGAGCGAGCAACCGCCGATCCCCCCGCCCGTGGGCGCCCCGGATGCCGCGGAGCAGGTCCCGACCTGCCCGCGGCACCCGGACCGCGAGTCGTACGTGCGCTGCCAGCGCTGCGGCCGGCCCGCGTGCCCGGAGTGCCAGCGCCCCGCCGCCGTCGGCATCCAGTGCGTCGACTGCGTGCGTGAGGGCTCGCGCACCGTCCGGCAGGGCCGCACCGTGTTCGGCGGCTCGGCCACCGACGGCCGCCCGCTGGTGACGTACTGGATCATCGGCATCTGCGTCGCGGTCTTCGTCCTCCAGCTCGTCGTCCCCGGCCTCACCTCGCGCATCGCCTTCGTGCCGGCCTACGCCGAGAGCGAGCCGTGGCGCTTCCTCACCTCGGCGTTCGCGCACAGCACCGGCATGCTGCTGCACATCGGGTTCAACATGTACGCCCTGTGGGTGATGGGCCAGTACCTCGAGCCGCTGCTCGGCCGGGCCCGGTTCCTCGCCGTCTACCTGCTCAGCGCGCTCGGCGGGTCGGTCCTCTTCCTGCTCCTCGCGACCCGGCCGACCATCCAGATGCTCGCCGTCGGTGACCTCGGCTCCTGGTACACCGCGGCCGTCGGCGCCTCCGGCGCGGTCTTCGGCCTCTTCGGCGCCTTCCTCGTGCTCCAGCGCCGGCTCGGGCGCTCGGCCGCGGGGATGTACGTCGTCATCGGCATCAACGCCGTCCTCGGCTTCGTCATCCCCGGCATCGCGTGGCAGGCCCACCTCGGCGGGATGGTCACCGGCGCCGCCGCGGCCGCCGCCATCGGCTACCTCGGCCGGCGCCGCGACCCGCTGCAGCCCCCGGACCGCCGGGTGCACTGGGCCGCGATGGCCGGCATCCTCGTCGTCCTCGTCGTGGCCACCGTCGCGAAGTACGCGCTGTAGGCCGCGAGCGGCCGCCCGGCGGCCCACCCGGCCGCCTGTCCACAGGCCGTCCCCCTGTGGATTACACCGGTGTCATTCGTCCCCAGTGTGGACAACGCCTGTGGACAACCCGCCCCCGGACGTGCGAAGGCCCCGGGTCCGACGGTGGTCGGTGTCCCGGGGCCTCGACGCCGGCAGCGCTCGCGCTCAGCGCCAGCGGGTCGTCATGAGGAAGCCGGAGAGCATGAGGCCGAAGCCGACCCCGAGGTTCCAGCGGCCCAACGGCGGCACCGGCAGCTCGTTGGCCCCCGAGATGTAGTACGTGACGACCCAGAGCAGCCCGAGCACCATGAGGGTGAGCATCACCGGGACGAACCAGCGCGGGTTCGGGCCCTGCTGGCTCGCCGCCGCGGTCCGCGGCGGGGTGTAGGCGGGCTTCTTGCGTCCCTTGGACTCGGGCACGGGGAACTCCTCCGGATCGGTCAGACTCGTGCCCTAGCGTAGAGGGAGCACCGACGAGAGAGGGGAGCGAGGGTGGGCACGCACGCCGGCCGGGTCGACCGACCCTCGCCCTGGCCGTGGCTCGTCCCCGTCGCCGCCCTCGTCGCCGGCGCGCTCTTCGCCTCGAGCGTGCGCGCCTCCCAGGGTGAGGACCTGCGCGCCGACTACACCCGGCTGCCCGACCTCATCCGCGAGCAGACCCGGGTCAACGCCGCCCGCGCCGCCGAGGCCGACCGGCTGCGCAGCGAGGTCGAGGAGGCCACCGCCGCGCTCGCCCCCGGCGACCTGACGACCCAGAAGCTCGAGCGCCAGTCCGCCGAGATCGCCGCCGCGGCCGGCCGCACCGCGGTGCGCGGGCCGGCGCTCCAGGTCAGCCTCGAGGACGCGCCGCTGCCCGGCGGCGAGGTCCCGCCCGGCGCCGACCCCGACGACTTCGTCATCCACCAGCAGGACGTCGAGGCGGTGGTCAACGCGCTGTGGGCCGGCGGGGCCGAGGCGATGATGATCCAGGACCAGCGGGTGGTCTCGACCAGCGCCGTCCGCTGCGTCGGCAACACCCTCATCCTCCAGGGCCGGGTCTACTCCCCGCCCTACCGCATCACCGCGATCGGCGACGTCGACCGGATGCGCTCGAACCTGCGCGCCGACCGCGACGTCGACCTCATCCGCCAGTACGCGATCGCCTTCGGCCTCGGCTACGACGTCGAGGACAAGGGCGAGCAGACCTTCCCCGCGTACGCCGGCAGCATCACGCCCTCGAAGGCCGAGGTCGCCGGCTCGTGACCCGCCGACTCACGGGGTGGCTCGGCGAGCTGCTCATCACCGCCGGTGTGCTCGTCCTGCTCTTCGTCGCGTGGCAGCTGTGGTGGACCGACGTCACCGCCGAGCGGGTCCAGGGCCGGCTCGTGCAGACGCTCACCGACGACTTCGGCAGCGGCCGCGCCGGCACGGTCGGCCACGACGAGTTCCCCGAGCTGGGGACGGCGAAGGCGTTCGCCGTCATCCGGGTCCCCCGCTTCGGCGCCGACTTCGCCCGCCCGGTCATCGAGGGGGTCGGCCGGCCGGTGCTCGCGCTCGGGGTCGGGCACTACACCGACTCGGCCGCGCCCGGGGCGGTCGGCAACTTCGCGGTGGCCGGTCACCGCACCACCTACGGCCGCCCGTTCCACGACATCGACCGGCTGCGGGCCGGCGACCGGGTCATCGTCGAGACCAAACCGACGGTCTACGTCTACGAGGTGACCTCGCACGAGATCGTCCGGCCGTGGCAGACCGAGGTCATCGCGCCGGTGCCCGACCGCCCCGGCGCCACCCCGACCGAGCGGATGATCACGATGACCTCCTGCCACCCGAAGTACAGCGCGACGCAGCGCTACATCACCCACGGCCGGCTCGTGAAGGCCGTGCCCCGGGCGCAGTGGCGGCTGGCCGACTGGACGAGAGTGGAGGGCTGAGGATGTACGCGGCGCTGTGGCGGGTCCTGCCGGGGCCGGTGTGGCTCAAGGTGGTCGAGGCCCTCGTGCTCGTGGCCATCGTCGTCGCGGTGCTCTTCCAGTGGGTCTTCCCGGCCGTCGCCGACCTCGTGCCCTTCAACGACAACACCGTCGGCTGACCGCGTGTGGCCGCGTCGGGCGGTGGACGCCCGCGTGACCGGGGCCGCGCCGCACGGCACCATGGGGGCATGACCCGGGTCCTCGTCGTCGACAACTACGACAGCTTCGTCTTCACGATCGTCGGCTACCTCGAGCAGCTCGGCGCGGAGTGCGAGGTCGTCCGCAACGACGCCGTCGCGCCGGCCGACGCCGCCGACTTCGACGGCGTCCTCGTCTCCCCCGGCCCCGGCACCCCCGAGGAGGCCGGGGTCTCGATGGCGATGATCGAGGCGTGCGCCGAGCGCGAGCAGCCGATGCTCGGGGTCTGCCTCGGCCACCAGGCGCTCGGCGTGGTCATGGGCGCGACCGTCGACCGCGCCCCCGAGCTGCTCCACGGCAAGACCTCGACCGTCCTCCACGACGGCACCGGCGTCCTCGCCGGGGTGCCGCAGCCGTTCACCGCCACCCGCTACCACTCGCTGACCATCGACCCGGCGACGATGCCGGAGACGCTGGTCCCCAACGGGCACACCGAGAGCGGCATCGTCATGGCCGTGCGGCACGCCACCCTGCCGCTGCACGGCGTGCAGTTCCACCCCGAGTCGGTGCTCACCGAGGGCGGGCACCTCATGCTCGCGAACTGGCTGCGGATGGCCGGGATGGCCGACGCGGTGCAGCGGGCCGACGGCCTCTCCCCGCTGGTCCACGACGCCGCCGGCGTCGCGCGGATGGTCGCCGCCGGCTGAGTGCGAGTCAGGGCGAGGGCGTCCCGGACGGGGTGGGGGTCCCGGACTCGGTCGGCGTCGGCGTGGCCGTCGTCGGGGTGATGGTCGGTGCCGCCTTCTGCGCGATGACGAGCTTGACCGTCGAGCCGATGTCGGCCGTCGTCTTGCCCTTCGGCGACTGGTCGATGACCTGGCCCTCGGGCACCGCGTCGGTCTGCTTGTACTCGGTCTCGACCTGGAGGTTGGCGTCGGCCAGCGCACGCTGGGCGGCGTTCTGGGTCATCCCGACGACGTTCGGCACCTCGACCTTGCCGGAGCCGACCTTGAGGTTGATCCGGGTGCCGGGCTTGGTCTGCACCTTCGCCGCCGGGTCGGAGGAGATGACGACGCCCTTCTCGGTGTCCGGGTCGTCGACCTCCTGGACGTCGCCGAGGGTCAGCCCGACATCGCTGAGCAGCTGTTTCGCCTCGTCCAGGGTGCGGCCGGCGAGGTCGGGGACCTCGACGTTGTTCGGCCCGCCGGAGACGGTGATCCGCACGGTCGAGCCCTTCTCGGCCTGCGTCCCGCCCTCCGGGGTCTGCGAGATGACGTTGCCCTCGTCGACGGTGTCGGACGCGGCGGTCACCGACTCCACCCGGAAGCCGGCGTTGGTCAGCTTGGCGGTCGCGGCGTCCTGCGGGGCGTCGACGACCGAGGGCACGGTGACCGTGGGGACGGCGTCGGTGCCGAAGTACTTGACGAGCCCGAACGCGAGGAGGCCGAGCGCGGCGAGCACGGCGATGACGAGGAGGATCGCCGCGGCCGGTCGCCGGCCGCGGTCGTCGTCGTCCATCCGGTCGCGCCGGGTCAGCGGGCCCTCGTCCTCCGGGGGCGGGGGCGGCGTGGCGACCGGCGCGTCCCACGCGGCGGTGCGGTCGGAGAGCGCACCGGAGGCCGGCAGGGCCTCGGTGACCCCGGCGGCCGCGGCGCCGGCCAGGGCGGCGGCGGAGGAGCGGGCGGCGATGCTCACCGGCCGGCCCATCCGGACCGCGTGCAGGTCGGAGCGGAACTCGTCGGCGTCCTGGTAGCGGTCCTCGCGCGGCTTCTCGAGCGCGTGGAGGACGACGGCGTCGAGGTCCTCGGAGACGTCGGGGGCGAAGCGCGACGGTGGCACCGGCGGCTCGCCGACGTGCTGGTAGGCGATGGCGACCGGGCTGTCGCCCATGAACGGCGGCCGTCCGGTGAGCAGCTCGAAGAGCATGCAGCCGGCGGAGTAGAGGTCGGAGCGGGCGTCGACGGAGTGGCCCTGGGCCTGCTCCGGGGAGAGGTACTGCGCGGTGCCGATGACCGCCTGGGTGGCGGTGACCGTGGCGTTCGCGTCGGCCATCGCGCGGGCGATGCCGAAGTCCATCACCTTGACCGAGCCGTCGGTGGCGACCATGACGTTGGCCGGCTTGATGTCGCGGTGGACGATGCCCTGGCGGTGGCTGTAGGCGAGCGCGTCGAGGACCCCCTCCATGACGCGGACGGCGTCGTCGGGGTCGAGCTGCCTTCTCTCGGAGAGCACCTCGCGCAGGGTCCGGCCGTCGACGTACTCCATGACGATGTACGGGATGTTGACCTTGGCGCCGCCGGACTCGGTGTGGACGTGGTCCTCGCCGTGGTCGTAGACGGCGACGATGGAGGCGTGGTTGAGGGCGGCGGCCGACTGCGCCTCGCGTCGGAAGCGGGTGATGAACGTGGCGTCGCGCGCGAGGTCGCTGCGCAGCATCTTGATGGCGACCGAGCGGCCCAGGCGGGTGTCGAACCCACGGTGGACCTCCGCCATGCCGCCGCGGCCGAGGAGGTCGCCCACCTCGTACCGACCCCCGAGCAGCTCCGGGACGTCAACCATGTCGTGCACTCCTCATCGGCTCAGCCGTGCTTCCATCATCTTCCGGGCGATCGGTGCCGCCACCGCACCGCCCCCGGTCTCGCTCCCGGCCGTGCCGCCGTCCTCGACGACGACCGCGACGGCGATCTTCGGGTCGTCCGCGGGCGCGAACGAGATGAACCAGGCGTGCGCCCGGCGGCCCGTGCCGTGCTCGGCGGTGCCGGTCTTGCCGGCGACCTTCATCCCCGGGATCTGCGCCTTGGTGCCGGTCCCCTCGTCGACGACCCCGACCATCATGTCGGTGAGCGTCGCGGCGACCTCGGGGGTCACCGCCTCGGAGAGCTCGGTCGGCTCGGTGGACTCGATGACCGAGAGGTCCGAGCCGATGACCGACTGCACCAGGTAGGGCTGCATGACGACGCCCTTGTTCGCGATGCCCGCGGCGACCATGGCCATCTGCATCGGGGTGACCCGCACGTCGTACTGCCCGATCGCGGACTGGGCGAGCTGCGGTGGGTTCAGCTCGGCCGGGACGGTGCTCGGCGTCACCCGCATCGGGATGGTCGGGGCGTCGCCGAAGCCGAACTTGGCCGCCTGCTCGCGCAGCGTGTCGGCGCCGATCTTCATGCCGACCTCGCCGAACGCGGGGTTGCACGAGACGATGAGCGCCTGCTTGAGGGTGACCTCGCCGGACGGGCTGCACGGCTGGTTGTCGTGGTTGGGCAGGTTGGTCGTCGTCTGGGGCAGGTCGAGGAAGGCGCCACCGGGCAGCGTGGAGTCGGCCGTGTAGTCGCCGCTCGAGAGCGCGGCCGCGGCGGTGACCACCTTGAACACCGACCCCGGCGGGTAGAGGTCGCCGCCGATCGCGCGGTCGACGAGCGGGCTGCCCTCGGCCTTGGTCAGGGCCTGGTAGTTCTTGTCGACGGTGCCGAGGTCGTGGCCGGCGAGGGTGTTCGGGTCGAAGCTGGGGTGGCTGACCAGCGCGAGGATCGCGCCGGTCTTCGGGTCGATGGCGACCGCGGCGCCGCGGGCGTCGCCGAGCGCGTCGGACGCAGCCTTCTGCACCTTCGCGTCGAGGGTCGTCTCGAGGGTGGCGCCCTGCGGCCGGCGGCCCGTGAAGAGGTCGGAGATGCGCCGGTAGAAGAGCTTGTCGCTCGACCCGGACAGCAGCGAGTTCTCCGCCTGCTCGAGCCCGCCGACCGCTCCGTAGAACGAGTAGAACCCGGTGACGTGCGCCCACAGCGTGGGGTCCTCGTAGGTGCGCTGGAACTTGAACTCGTCCTTGGTGGCCACCGACTTGGCGACCGGCGTCTGCCCGACGAGGATCTCGCCGCGCTCGCGGGCGTAGGTCGCCAGCAACGTGCGCCGGTTGTCCGGGCGGGCGTTGAGGTCGGCGGCGAAGACGTACTGGATGAGCGTGGTCGAGACCAGGAGCGAGGCGAAGAGGAAGGCCACGAGGAGGGAGAGCCGGCGGACGGGTGCGTTCACGGGAGCCTCACCACCTCGGTGCGGGCCTCCCCGACCGCGCTCGTCGCGGCGGTGTCGGGCAGCGGGCGGCGCGCGTGGTCGGAGATGCGCAGCAGGACGGCGACGAGCGCCCAGTTCGCGAGCAGCGAGGACCCACCGGCCGAGAGGAACGGCGCGGTCAGGCCGGTCAGCGGGATGACCCGCGTGACGCCCCCGACGACGACGAAGCACTGGAGGGCGAGCGAGAACGAGAGGCCGGCGGCGAGGAGCTTGCCGAAGCCGTCGCGCGTGCCGAGCGAGGTGCGCAGGCCGCGCTCGACGAGCAGCGCGTAGAGCACGAGGATGGCGAAGAGGCCGATCATCCCGATCTCCTCGCCGAAGCTCGGGATGATGAAGTCGGACTCGGCGAGGTAGGTGAGGTCCGGGCGGCCACGGCCGATGCCGGTGCCGACCATCCCGCCGGCCGCCATCCCCATGAGGCCCTTCGCGAGCTGGTCGGAGGTCTGCAGCGCCTCCGGGGTGAAGGTGTGCAGCCAGAGCAGGACCCGGGTCTGGACGTGGTCGAAGACGAGGTAGGCCACGTAGGCGCCGGCCCCGAAGAGCCCGAGGCCGATCGCGATCCAGGAGACCCGCTCGGTGGCGACGTAGAGCATCGCGACGAAGAGGCCGAAGAAGAGCAGCGAGGAGCCGAGGTCGCGCTCGAAGACGAGGACGGCGAGGCTGGCCAGCCAGGCGATGAGGATCGGCCCGAGGTCGCGGGCGCGCGGCAGCGTCATCCCGAGGATCTTGCGCCCGGCCACCGAGAGGGCGTCCCGGGTCTGCACGAGGTAGCCGGCGAAGAACACGGCCAGAGCGAGCTTGGCGACCTCACCGGGCTGGAACGAGAACGGGCCGATCCGGATCCAGATGCGCGAGCCGAACTCGGAGTTGCCGATGATCGGCAGCAGCGGCAGGAGCAGCAGCGAGAAGCCGATCGCGCCGGCGAGGAAGGTGTAGCGGCGCAGCAGCCGGTGATCGCGCAGCACGACGAGGACACCGGCGGCGATGGCGACCGCGAGCGCGCTCCACATCAGCTGCCGCAGGGCGACGCCGTCGGCGATGTCGCGGCCGCGGGCGATGTCGATGCGGTGGATCATCACGAGGCCGAGGCCGTTGAGCAGCGTGACGATCGGCAGGATCAGCGGGTCGGCGTACGAGGCCCGCCAGCGCAGCACGAGGTGGAAGGCGAGGGAGACCCCGAGGTAGCCCAGGCCGAGCGCGGCGAGCCCCGGTGGCACGGTGCCCGTCGTCGCGAGGCCGAGGTTGACGTACGCGAGCCCGACGATGCCGACCGCCCCGAGGGTCAGGACGAGCTCGGTGGTGC
>JACXUW010000343.1 GCA_014763705.1 Micrococcales bacterium
GTCGGGCGTGGTCAGCGGCGCGAGCACCACCTCGTGCTCCGCCCGGACCCGCAGCGGCGCACGGCTCGTGGCGACGACGACGAGGTCGGGGCAGCGGGCGACGAGCTCGGCGAGCACCGGGGCGGCCCCGGTGACCTGCTCGAGGTTGTCGAGGACGAGGAGCACGCGCAGCCCGAGGAGGTGGGAGACGAGGGCGTCGAGGGGCGGGGCGTCGACGGCCTCGGGCAGCCCCAGGGTGGCGATGACCTTCGGGACGACGAGGGCAGGTTCGCGGACCGGCGCGAGGTCGACGGCGTGGGCGCCGCCGGGGAACGCACCCGCCTCGTGGTGGAGCAGCGCCAGGGCGAGACGTGTCTTGCCGACCCCTCCCGGCCCGGTGAGGGTGACCAGCCGCCGGGCGCCGGAGCGGACGAGGGCCCGGAGGGCGTCGAGGTCGGCGTCGCGGCCGATGAGGCGGGTCGTCGGGGCAGGCGGGGTACCGGCTGACGGCTGGGGCTCGGCCCCGCCGGCGCGCGGCTCGGACGCCGGCATCCCGGGCGAGGCGGTGGGCTCCCGTCGGGGGACGGCGGCGACGAGGGCAGCGCGTTCGTCGTCGGCCAGGCCGAGCCCGTCGGCGAGGGAGCGCACGGTGTGGGGGTACGGGCGGCGGCGTTCGCCGCGCTCGAGGGCACCGATGGCCTTGGCGGTCAGGCCGGCCCGCTCGGCCAGCTCCTCCTGGGTCAGTGACCGTGCCGCCCGCAGCCGGCGGAGCACGGCGGCGAACTCGCCCACGTCCTCCGTACCCGCCACGTCGCCGAAGGTAGCGCCCACCGGCTCCGGGGTGAAGGAGGTCGAGCGACGTGACGGGCCGATGGATACCCCTCCGGGTGTGTGACAAGGTGGAGGGACCGCACCCCACACCCACCGAGGAGGACCCATGACCTACACGATCACGGCATCCGTCGACCGCCCCTTCGACGAGGTGCTGGAGGCCACCCGCGCCGCGCTCGCCGAGCAGGGGTTCGGCGTCCTCACCGAGATCGACCTCGCGGCGACCCTCAAGGCCAAGATCGACGCCGACATCCCGCCGCAGGTCATCCTCGGTGCCTGCCGGCCGCCACTGGCCCTCGCCGCGACCCAGGCGGAGCCGTCGATCGGCGTGCTGCTGCCGTGCAACGTCGTGGTCCGCGCGGGGGAGGGCGCCGCCACCCTCGTCGAGGCCATGGACCCCGACGCCATGCTCACCGTGACCGGCAACTCCGCTCTGCAGGAGGTCGCCACGGATGCCGGCCGCCGGCTGCGCGCCGCGTTGCAGGCCCTCGTCGGCTGAGGACTAGGGTCGGAAGTGGACCGGCCCCCGCCGGGCCGTCACGAGGACGGTGCACCGATGAGCGACCACCCCTGGACCGCGCGCTACGCCCCGGGGGTCCCCGCGACCGTCGAGGTGCCCGAGCACTCGCTCGTCGACCTGCTCGACGCCTCCGTCGAGCGGTTCGCCGACCACGTCGCCCTCGACTTCTACGGCGCGACCGTCACCTACGCCGAGCTCGGCGACCGGGTCGCGCGGGCGGCCCAGGCCCTCCGGGCGCTCGGGGTCTCCGCCGGCGACCGGGTGGCCCTCGTGCTGCCCAACTGCCCGCAGCACGTCGTCGCGTTCTACGCCGTCCTGCGGCTCGGGGCGGTCGTCGTCGAGCACAACCCGCTCTACACGCCCGAGGAGCTGCAGGTGCAGCTCGCCGACCACGGCGCGACGGTGGCGGTGGTGTGGGACAAGGCGGTTCCGACGGTCGAGCAGGTAGCAGCCCAGACCGCGGTGCGCACCATCGTCGCGGTCGACCTGACGAGCGCGCTGCCCCGGCTCAAGCGCCTGCTCCTGCGCCTCCCGCTGGGCAAGGCCCGGGCCACCCGCGCCGCGATGGGCGCCCCCGCCCCCGGCCACCCGCGCTGGGAGGCCCTCGTCGAAGCCGCCACGCCGCTGGAGCCGACCTGGCCACGCCCGGCCCACACCGACGTCGCTCTGCTGCAGTACACCGGCGGGACGACGGGCACGCCGAAGGGGGCGATCCTCACCCACCGCAACCTGCTGGCCAACGCCCTCCAGGGCCGGGCGTGGGTGCCCGGGCTGGTCGACGGCGAGGAGACCATCTACGCGGTGCTGCCGCTCTTCCACGCCTACGGGCTCACCCTGTGCCTGACCTTCGCGATGGGCATCGGCGCCCGGCTCGTCCTCTTTCCACGCTTCGACGTCGACCAGCTCCTCGACGCGATGGGCCGGCAGCCGGCGACGTTCCTCCCGGCCGTGCCACCCATCTACCAGCAGCTCGCCACCACGGCGCGCGACCGCGGGGTGTCCCTGCGCAGCATCCGCTGCGGCATCTCGGGGGCGATGGCACTCCCGCCGGAGACGGTCGAGCTGTGGGAGGAGGTCTCCGGCGGGCTGCTCGTCGAGGGCTACGGGATGACCGAGGCCTCACCCATCGCCCTCGGCAACCCGGTGTCGGCCGACCGCCGGCCCGGCACGGTCGGGGTTCCGTTCCCCTCCACCGAGATGCGGGTCGTCGACCCGGATCAGCCGGACGTGGACCGCCCGCGGGGTGAGCGCGGCGAGCTGCTCGTGCGCGGGCCCCAGGTGTTCGCCGGGTACTGGAACCAGCCCGAGGAGACCGCGCGCGTGCTGCTGCCCGGCGGCTGGCTGCGCACCGGCGACGTGGTCGTCGTCGACGAGGACCACTTCGTCACCATCGTCGACCGGATCAAGGAGCTGATCATCACCGGCGGCTTCAACGTCTACCCCTCGGAGGTCGAGGCGGCGCTGCGCAAGGTGCCCGGCGTGGCGGACGCCGCCGCGGTGGGGCTGCCGCTGGAGGGCGGGGGCGAGGAGGTCGTCGCCGCCGTCGTCGCGGCGCCCGGCGTCGACCTCGACCCGGACGCCGTGCGCCAGGCCAGCCGCGAGCACCTGGCCGCGTACAAGGTGCCGCGACGGGTCGTGCTCGTCGACGAGCTGCCCCGTTCGCTCATCGGGAAGGTGCTGCACCGGCAGGTGCGCGACGCGCTGCTCTTCCGGTGACTCCCGCGACCACGGCGGCGGGTACGAGGGTGACGACGGCCGCCGTCCAGATGAGCGCGTGGTCGGGGCCGACGACGCCGGTGTAGGTCATCGTCGCGTTGAACGCGGCGTGGAAGACCGCCGCCGCGAGCACCGTGCCGCGGGTGGCGTCGACGAAGGCGGTCATGAGGACGCGGGTCGGCACGATGAGCAGGAGGAACGCGGCGAACGGCAGCCCGGCGTCCTTCTCGCCCGGCACGTGGAGCAGCGGCAGGTGCCACAGCCCCCACACGAGCCCGAGCAGGACGCTCGCGGCGAGGGGGTGCAGCCGGGCCTGGAGGCGGGGGAGCAGCAGACCGGTCCAGCCCGCCTCCTCGGTGAGCAGGAACAGGCCCACGGCGTAGACGAGGTAGACGAGGCACCCGCCGAGGCTCATCGTCTCGCCGAGGTGGAGCGGCCGGCCGAGCGCCACCGAGACCCCGACCGTCGCGGCGCCGAGGAGCAGCGGGACGAGGACCGCGACGGGGTACACCCACACGGGTCCACGCCAACGGACAACACGACGCACGAGGTCGGCCAGGCCGGCCCGCCCGCCGAGCGCCAGGGCGGCGACCACGACCGACGGCGTGAGCACCCACAGCGCGATGCCCTGCGGCAGGCGCCATCCGATGACGCCGCGGGCCTGCGCGATCGCCGAGCCCCAGACCAGCCAGGGCAGGACCAACATCGCGGCGGCCGCGACGAGCAAGTGGCGAGGGCGGGAGGTGGCGGTGACGACGTCCGGGCCGGGCTCGGCGGTGGCCTCCTCGCGCCCGCCACCGC
>JACXUW010000344.1 GCA_014763705.1 Micrococcales bacterium
GGGATGGGGTGCTCGTCCTCGCCTCCGATCGGATCGAGCAGGCCGCCGAGCCGCTCGTCCAGCTCCGGATCGCCGATCGCCACGAGCCGGGGCAGCAGCAATCCGCCTTCCGCGCGCCGGACGAAGGCATCGTTGATCGCCCGCGCGGCGCGGTTGTTGGGCAGCAGCAGGATGGTCCGCGCGAGGCGCAGCGGATCGGGTCCGTGCAGCGCCATCAGCCCCGTCGCCAGCGCATCCGCGAAAGCGCGATGCGGGGCGATGGTGAAGACGGCGGGACGGGTCATGAGAGCTACCTTAGCCGCAGCATCGCACGGCGTAAGCCGTCATCGGCAGGATGTGCGATTCAGGCGAGACCCAGCAGCACCTCGGTGCGGGCGATCGCGGGCGGGGTGCCGACGTCGAACCACAGGCCCTGGTGGACGAGGCCGAAGGCGCGGCCGTCGGCGATGGCGAGCCCCCGCGCGACGAGGGCGAAGAAGGAGAGCAGGACCGCCTGCCCGAGGAGGGCGACCGCGAGCAGCCGGAAGGTCAGCCGGCCCTGCGTGCCGTAGAGGTGCAGCCGCCTCACCGGGGCGCCCCGCCCTGCTTCCACCGATAGGTCTCGACCGCCGCCCGCGACTGCGCGAGACCGGCACCGGTCGCGGCTCGGTAGTGCTTGACCGCGCCGACGAGCCGCCCCTGCGCCAGGGAGGAGTCGATGACCCCGCGCACCTCCGGGGCGAGCTCCTCGACCGGGGTGAAGGCCACCTCGCCGGACGCGCCCGAGGCCCGCACCTGGCGCACCACGTACCAGACGGCGAGGACCGCCGCGACGAGCACGAGGAGCTTGAGCAGGCCCATGGGCCCAGCCTAGGTGAGGCGCGGGCCGACCCTGACATCCGTCACCTCGGCCGCTGCCCGGACGTCACGACGCACTCGTGATGGCCGTCGCGGGCGCCGGCGCGCGGTCCACGACATGGTTCTCGGTATGAACGCGATCACCCTCCGCTCCGTGACCAAGCACTTCGGGCAGGTGCGGGCCGTCGACGGCATCGACCTCATCATCGGGCAGGGCGAGGTCGTCGCCGTCCTCGGGCCGAACGGTGCCGGCAAGACGACGACCATCGACATGGTGCTCGGCCTGAGCACCCCCACCGACGGAGACGTCACCGTCTTCGACCTGCACCCGCGGGAGGCGGTCGACCGAGGGCTGGTCTCCGCCGTCCTCCAGAGCGGCGGCCTGCTCAAGGACATGACCGTGCGCGAGTCGGTGGAGTACACCGCGGCGCTCTTCCCGTCGGCCCGGCCGGTCGACGAGGCGCTCGCGGCGGCCGGCATCACGGCGATCGCCGACCGGCGGATCAAGGACTGCTCCGGTGGGGAGCAGCAGCGCACCCGCTTCGCCATGGCGCTCGTGCCCGACCCCGAGCTCATCATCCTCGACGAGCCGACGACCGGGATGGACGTCGCCGCCCGTCGCGCCTTCTGGCAGGCCATCCACGCCGATGCCGAGCAGGGCCGCACCGTCGTCTTCGCGACGCACTACCTCGAGGAGGCCGAGACCTGGGCCGACCGCGTCGTCGTCGTCCGGGCCGGGAAGGTCGTCGCCGACGGCACGCCGGCCGAGCTCGGCGCGATGACCGCCGGGCGGGTCGTGCGGGCCACCCTCCCCGACGCCGACCCCGAGCAGCTCCGCACGCTCCCCGGCGTGGTGGAGGCCGAGGTGCGCGGCACGACGGTGACCCTCGTGAGCACCGACTCCGACGCGCTCGCCCGCCACCTGCTGACGCAGACGGCGGCCCGTGACCTCGAGGTCGCCGGTCGCAGCCTCGAGGACACCTTCGTCGCGCTGACCGGGGGCGACGCCGGGACCGCCGACGACCCGACGACCACCGAGACCACCGAAGGACTGCCCCGATGACCTCCCCCCTGACCGACGTCGCGAGCCGACCCGCCCCGCGCCGCACCCTCCTCAACCCGACGGTGCTGCGGATCGAGCTGCGCCGCCTCGTGCGCAACCGGCGCATCCTGATCTTCACGTTCGTCTTCCCGGCCGTGATGCTCGTGTTCATCGGCAGCCAGATCACCGGCCAGGACGACGTCATCGGGCCGCAGGCCGTGGCCAACGTCGGCGCCTACGTCATGGCGAGCATGGCCGTCTACGGCGCCGTCATGGCGACCACCTCGGCCGGTGCCTCGGTCTCCATCGAGCGGGCGGCCGGGTGGAGCCGCCAGCTGCGCCTCACCCCTGCACGGCCGCTCTCGCACGTGCTCGTCAAGATGCTCGTCGCCGTCGTCCTCGGGGTCTGCGCCACCGTCGTCACCTTCGTCGTCGGGGCGGTCACCGGCACCGCGCACGTCACCGCGATGGCGCCGTGGTGGCAGATGGGCGTCGTCATCGTCCTCGGGTCGCTCGTCTTCGCCGCCTTCGGCCTCTTCATGGGCTACCTGCTGCCGAGCGAGAACGCCATGCAGTTCCTCGGCCCGCTGCTCGCGATCCTCGCGATCTTCGGGGGCCTGTTCTCCGGACCGCTGCCCACCGACTCCCTCTACGGCCAGATCGCGCAGTACACCCCGATCTACGGCCTGAGCCAGCTCGCCCACTGGCCGCTCACCCTGACGACGACCGGGGCGCACGACCCGTTCCGGATGGCCTGGGTGCTCAACCTCGTCGTCTGGGGGCTGGTCTTCGTCGCGGGCGCCGTGTGGCGCTTCCGCCGCGACACCGATCGGGTCTGACACGCTGTGAGCGTGACGGGGTGGCCGTGGGGCAGCCGGCGGGACGAGGACCAGCTCGTCCCGCCGGACCCGCGTGCCGGCTCCGCCGCGGGCCGGGTCATCGCCCTCATCTGGCTCGTCTACCTCGCCGACCCGTTCGTCGCGGCCTGGCGGATGCGGGGCTCGGTCGCGGGCGACGTCGGCCTGCTCGCGCTGGTGACGTTCCTGCTGGTCTACCTCTGGCACTTCCTCACCTCGACGATGCCGGCGATCACCCGCACCGGCCTCACGCCGCCGCCCGCACCGCGCTGGCCCGGCCTCGTCCGCTACGCCACGCTCGTCGTGACGGCCGCCGTCGCCACCGTGCTCGTCGGGCAGTCGGCGACGGCCACGTGGGTCTTCCTCGCGGTCTCCGGCGTGTGGACGCTCGGCGGCTGGTGGGCCTACCTCGTCGTCCTCGCCCTCGCCGGGCTCTACGAGCTGCTCGCGTACCGCCTCGAGTCCTGGGACCGCGACAACAGCCTGACCATCGCGATGGCCTTCGCGGTGATCGCCGTGACGAGCGCGACGGTCGCCATCCGGCGCTCGCGCGACCTCGCCGAGGCGCAGCGCGAGAACGCCCGGCTGGCCGTGGAGGACGAGCGCAACCGGGTCGCCCGCGACCTGCACGACATCCTCGGCCACTCGCTCACCGTCATCCGGGTCAAGGCCGAGCTGGCGGCGCGGCTCGTCGAGCTCGACCCCGCGCGGGCCCGGGCCGAGGTCGAGGAGGTCGAGTCGCTCGCCCGCGAGGCGCTGGCCGACGTGCGCGGCGCGGTCGAGGGCTTCCGCGAGATCTCCCTCGCCGGCGAGATCGCGCGGGCCCGCGCGGCGCTGGCCTCGGCGGGCATCGAGGCCGACCTGCCCCGCCGCGTCGACGGCATCGCCCCCGACCTGCGCGAGCTCTACGCGTGGACCGTCCGCGAGGGCGTCACCAACGTCATCCGGCACAGCGGCGCGAGCACGTGCACGGTGACCATCGACGGCGCGGGGCTGCGGCTCGCCGACGACGGTCGCGTCATCGCTCCGGGGCCGGCCGCGCGGGCCGCCGGCCACGGGCTGCGCGGCCTCGCCGAGCGGGCCCGCTCCGCCGGCGCCACCCTCACCG
>JACXUW010000345.1 GCA_014763705.1 Micrococcales bacterium
CTCCCTCGCCGCCTGCGGCTCCGACGACAGCGGCTCCGGCTCGGGCTCGAGTGACACGATGACGAGCTCGGCCCCCTCGGCCAGCCCGTCGGAGTCGATGACCGAGTCGATGGACAAGCCGTTCGGCTCCGCCTGCGCGTCGGTCCCGACGAGCGGCGCCGGATCGTTCGACGGCATGGCCAAGGACCCCGTGGCCACCGCCGCGAGCAACAACCCGGCCCTGAAGACCCTCGTCGCGGCCGTCGGCAAGGCCGGCCTCGGCGACACGCTCAACTCGGCCAAGGACATCACCGTCTTCGCACCGACCGACGACGCGTTCGCCGCCCTGCCGAAGGCCACCCTCGACGCCGCGATGGCGGACCCGAAGGGCCTGCTCACCACGGTGCTGACCAACCACGTCGTCGAGGGCCGGCTCAGCCCGGACCAGCTGGCGGGCGAGCACAAGACGCTCTCCGGCAAGTCGATCAACGTCATGGGCTCCGGCGAGGACTTCACCGTGACCCCCGGTGACGCCAAGGTCGTCTGCGGGAACGTCCAGACCGCGAACGCGACCGTCTACATCATCGACAAGGTCCTCGTTCCCGCGAGCTGACGCCTGAGCGATGATGGACGACATGACCGCCGCCTCCCCGGGACAGCCCTCCGCCGTTCCCGGGGAGGCGGCTGCCACCGCGGCTGACCTCGCCGACCTGCTCCGGCGCTCGGCCCGGGGCGACGAGCCCGCGTTCGCCGCCCTCTACGACGCAACCTCGCGCCGCGTCTTCGGCCTCGTGCTGCGCATCGTGCGCGACCACGCGATGTCGGAGGAGGTCACCCAGGAGGTGTACCTCGACGTCTGGCGGACCAGCGCCCGCTTCGACCCCGCGAAGGGCAGCGCGCTCTCGTGGCTGATGACCATCGCGCACCGGACGGCCGTCGACCGGGTCCGCTCGAGCGAGGCGTCCCGACGCCGCGACGACGCCCACGCCGCCGCGACCCAGGTCGTCGACTTCGACCAGACGGCGGAGGCGGCCCAGACCTCGCTCGAGGGCCAGCGCGTGCGCCGGGCCCTCGCCACCCTCACCGAGGCGCAGCGCAGCGCCGTCGAGCTCGCCTACTTCGGTGGCTACACGCACACCGAGGTGGCGCGGCTCCTCGACCTGCCTCTCGGGACCGCGAAGACCAGGATCCGGGACGGCCTCATCCGTCTCCGGGACACGTTGGGAGTACCGGCATGAGCCCCGACCTGCACCACCTGAGCGGTGCGTACGCGGTCGACGCCCTCGACGGCGACGAGCGCACCGCGTTCGAGCAGCACCTCACGACCTGCGCCGCCTGCCGCGCGGAGGTCGGGGAGCTGACGGCCGCGGCCCACACCCTCGGCGCCCTCACCGAGGTCGACCCGCCGGAGTCGCTGCGCGCCTCGGTCCTCGCCGGCGTCGCCCGCGTCCGCCCGTTGCCGCCCCTCGTCGGCGCGTCCACGCCCGACGAGCCCGTCGTGGTCCCCGCCGCCCCGCTCGCCGGGGAGGGCGCCGCGACGGCCCTCGGGGCCCGGGTGGTCCCGCTGTTCCGCCGGACGAGCACGTGGCTGGCCGCGGCGGCCGCCGCCGTCGTCCTCGCCGTCGGCGGGCTGGCCTGGAGCCCGTGGTCGGGCGACCAGCCGGCGCTCACCGCCGTGCAGCAGGTCGAGCAGGCCTCGGACGCCGCCACGGTGACGAGCCACAAGGGCGACACGACCGCGACGCTGGCCTACAGCCGGTCGCTCGACCGCTCGGCCATCACGGTGACCGGCCTGTCCCCGGCGCCGTCCGGCAAGGTCTACCAGCTCTGGTACATCACCGCCGACGGTGCCCGCTCCGCCGGGTTCATCAGTGCGGCCGACGACGGCACCGGTGAGGCCGTCCTCGGCGGCAGCCTGAGCGGCGCGCAGCAGGTCGGGGTCACCGTCGAGCCGGCCGGCGGCTCCGCCGCGCCGACGTCGGCGCCGATCATGGCGATGGCCCTCACCTGACCGGCCGCCGCCGGCCCCCACGACCGCCGCGTCCGGACGTGGCTCAGCCGTCGAGCGACCCCGCCACCTCCTCGAGGACGGCGGGGTCGCCCGCGTAGGGGCCCTCCGCCCGCGGCCAGTGGCAGACGACGTCGGTGAACCCGAGCTCGGCCGCGCGGCCGGCCATCTCGGCGTACAGGCCGGCCGACTCGAGCGAGAACCGGGGCGAGGAGTCGAGGGACAGGTAGCGGTCGAGGGGCCCCCGGCCGGTCGCGTCGACCGCGTCGTCGAGCCGCGCGACGAGCTCGGCGACGTGGGCGAACCACTCGTCGAGGGTGTCCCCGCGGCCCCCGTAGGTGATCCAGCCGTCGGCGTGCTCGGCGGCCAGCCGGATCGACCGCGGGCCGTTGGCGGCGACGAGCAGCGGCACCCGGTGGCGCACCGGCCCGGGCAGCGTGCGGGCGTCGCGCGTCGTGTACCAGGCGCCGTCGTGGTCGACGTGGTCCTCGCGCAGCAGCCGGTCGAGGAGCGGGACGAACTCGTGGAAGCGGTCGACCCGCTGGCGCAGCGCGAGCTCGGCCCCGAGGAGCCGGGCGTCGAGGTCGCCACCGGTGCCGACGCCGCAGAGGAACCGGCCACCGGTGAGGTCGTCGAGGGTGATGACGTCGCGGGCGTAGGTGTAGGGGTGGTTCTGGTTCGGGGAGGAGACGAACGTGCCGAGCCCGATCCGCGAGGTGACACCCGCCGCCGCGGCGAGGGTGGGCACGGCGCTGAACCACGGGCTGTCCGGCAGACCACCCCAGACGAGGTGGTCGTAGGTCCACGCGTGGTCGAAACCGAGCTCCTCGACGGCCCGCCAGCGTGCGGCCGTCGACGCCCACGGCTCGTCGGTGAGCAGGACGACCCCGTGCCGCAGCCGGGCGCTCACGGGCCGACCTCGCGGGTCAGGGGCAGCAGCCCGGAGAGGTCGGCCCGGGTGCCGCTGACCCGCAGCGAGCCCGTGGCGAGGGCCTCCGCCCACGTGGTGGAGCCCCAGACGAGGGCGAGCCAGGTCTCGCCGTCGGACTCGACGACGTTCGGGGGGGTGCCGCGCGTGTGCCGGGGGCCCTCGACGCACTGCACGACGCCGTAGGGCGGGACCCGGACCTCGACGCTGTTGCCCGGGGCGCGCTCGGCGAGCTCCTCGAGGGTGAAGCGCACGGCGGCGGCCCGGGTGGCGCGGTCGGTGCCCTCGGGGTCGGCGTGCCAGTGGCGCAGGGCGTCCCGGCCCAGCCGGGGGTCGGTGCGACGTCGGGGTGGCATGCTCCGACGCTACCCGCGGGCGCCGACCGTAGCCTTCTCACGTGGGTGAGCTGGTGGTCGAGGTCGAGCGGTCGGTCGCGACCGTGCTCGTCGGCGGGCTCCCGCAGTCCGCGGTCGACCTCGACGACGACCGCGTCCTGCACTTCGAGTACGTCCAGCACCTCGCCCTCGCCGTCGACGCACTGGCCCCCGCCGGGCCACTGCGGGTCACGCACGTCGGCGGGGGCGGGCTCACGCTCCCGCGCTGGGTGCACGCGACGCGGCCCGGCTCGCCCCAGATCGTCCTCGAGCCGGACGCCGCGCTGACCGAGACCGTCCGCCGCGAGCTGCCGCTGCCGCGCGGGCACCGCATCCGGGTCCGGCCGGTGGGCGGCGAGGAGGGGATGGCGGCTCTCGCGGACGACAGCGCCGACGTCGTCGTCCTCGACGCCTTCGTCGACGGGCGCGTCCCGGCGGGGCTCACCGGCGTCGAGTGGCTCGACGCGGCGCGGCGCGTGCTCGGGACCGGCGGGCTGTTCCTCGCGAACCTCACCGACGAGCCGGGGCTGCGC
>JACXUW010000346.1 GCA_014763705.1 Micrococcales bacterium
GTGCACTCCGCCACCGCCGACGTCACCGGGCTGATGACTGGGGTCACGATCACCGCGACCAAGGCCGACCCGACGACGCCGGTCACGGTGTCGGTCACCGGCGACAGCGGTGCGGTCGCCGACAAGATGGCGGCCCTCGTCGCGGCCGCCAACCAGACGCTCTCCTTCATCTCAGCGCGCGCGTCGTACGACGCGGACACCAAGACCTCCGGTCCACTGCTCGGCAACTCGATGACCCAGACGATCGCCCGGCGGATCGCGGACACCGCCGTCGGCGCCTCGTCCTCGTCGCCGTCGGCCGCCGGCATCACCGTCGGCCGCGACGGCCAGCTGGCCTTCGACCGCGCCGCGTTCCTCGCCGCCTACGCGAAGGACCCCGCGTCGGTCCGCACGAACCTGACGGCGATGGCGGGCACCATCGCCGACGTCGCTGGCCAGGCCTCGGACCCGACGAGCGGGTACGTCACCCAGCAGATCGGCACCGAGCAGGGCCGGGTGCGCGACTACACGCAGCAGATCGCCGCGTTCGAGGCGCGGATGACGATGCGCGAGGACACCCTCAAGCGCCAGTACGCGAACCTCGAGACGGTGCTCGGCACCCTCAAGTCGCAGAGCGACTGGCTCGCGTCCCAGCTGAAGACCCTGCCCTCCACCTCGAGCTCGAGCTCGGGCTGACCGAGGAGAC
This sequence comes from Micrococcales bacterium, assembly GCA_014763705.1. GTDB lineage: Bacteria > Actinomycetota > Actinomycetes > Actinomycetales > Dermatophilaceae > Phycicoccus. The sequence continues at coordinate 686 of JACXUW010000346.1, forward strand.
GACCGTGACCACCACCGCGACCCTGCGCCGCCTCTACACGAGCGACTCCGTGACGACGGCCTCGCCGGCCCAGCTCGTCGTGCTGCTCTACAACCGGCTCGTCAAGGACCTCAACCTCGCCCTCGTCACCCTCGAGCGGCGCGACGTCGAGGGCTCGCACCGGGCCCTGCGGCACGCGCAGGAGATCGTCGCCGAGCTCTCCTCGAGCCTCGACCTCGAGCTGTGGCCGGAGGGCCGGGGCCTGCTCGCCCTCTACGACTACGTGCAGGACCGGCTCGTCCACGCGAACGTCACGAAGTCGGGCGCGCTGGTCTCGGAGGTCCTCGAGGTGGTCGAGCCCCTGCGCGACGCGTTCACCGAGGCGCACTCCACGGGGGAGGCGTCGTGAGCGCCGCGTCCCTCGGGTGGGACGACGCCCTCGACGCGCTCGAGGCCGACCTCGAGCACGCCGAGCGACTGGCCCTCTCCGGCGCCGTCGAGGAGCTCGTCGACGTCCTCGGCCGCAGCCCCCGGCCGGCCGGTGCCCTGCCCGCCCGGCTCGGCCCGCGGGTCGCCTCGGCGCTCGCGCGCACCCGCGACCTCGAGGCGACCGTCGCCGCCCGCCTCGGCGCGACGGTCCAGGCCCTCGGTGCCGACCACCGCCGGACCCACCCGTCCGTCACCCCCCGGCAGTCGCCGGCCTACGTCGACGCGAGGGCCTGATGTCCAGCGCCTCCTCCCTCGGGATGGGCCTCGGAGCCCTCCAGGCGGCCCAGCGCGGCCTCGAGCTCGCCGGCCAGAACATCAGCAACGTCAACACGCCGGGCTACACCCGGCAGCGGCTCGACCAGGCCGCCCAGGCCAGCACGGCCGTGCCGTCGATGTTCGGCCGGACCGCTGCGACCGGCGAGGGCGTCACGGTGCTCGGCACGACCCGCATCCAGGACCAGCTCCTCGAGGTGCGGGCCCTGCAGAGCCGCGGCGCGTCGGCGTCGGCGGCCCAGGTCTCGAACGGCTACTCGATGGTGGAGTCCGCGTTCGGCGAGCCCGGGGACACCGGGCTGCAGGCCGGCCTGGCGGAGTTCTGGAGCTCGTGGGGCGACCTCGCGACCGACCCCGGCAGCAGCGCCGCCCGCACGAGCGTCCTCGAGCAGGGCGGCCGGCTCGCGGCCTCCTTCCGCGACCTCGCCGGGCGTCTGTCGACCCAGTGGGGTGGCACCCGCGAGGCCCTCGACGCCTCGGTCGCCGGCGTCAACCGGCTGGCCCAGGACGTCGCCGACCTCAACGACGCCATCCGGGCGGCGAAGGTCGCCGGGGCCGGCACCTCCGAGCTGGAGGACCGGCGCGGGCAGCTCGTCAGCCAGCTCGGCGACGCCATCGGGGTCGTCGCGCAGCCGATGGACGACGGCACCCTCACCCTGTCCGTCGGCGGGTCGGTGCTCGTCGCCGGGTCGCACGTCAGCACGCTCGCGGTCTCCGGCCCGTCGACCGGCCCGGGCACGGGCCCGGTCTCCGTCGTGTGGTCGGGCAGCGGCACGCCGGCCACCGTCTCCGGCGGCGAGGTCGGTGGGATGCTCACCACCCTCGACACCACCATCCCCACGGTGATGAGCCGGCTCGACACCGTCGCCGCGTCCGTCGCGAGCACCGTCAACGCGCAGCAGGCCGCCGGCTACGACGCGACCGGCGCGCCCGGTGGGGCCTTCTTCACCGGCACGAGCGCGGCCTCGCTGCAGCTCGCCGGTCTCAGCGCGTCCGGTGTCGCGGCCTCCTCGGCCCCGCCGCCGGCCGCCGACGGCGGCAACGCCGACACGATGGCCGCCTCCTCCGAGCTCGCCTCGGGCCCGGACGCGACCTACCGCGACCTCGTCGTCTCGCTCGGGGTGCAGGTGCAGGGCGCGACCCGTCGAGCGGACGTGCAGCAGGCCCTCGCCGGGCAGGCCGAGTCGGCCCGCCTCGGGGTCTCGAGCGTCAGCATCGACGAAGAGATGGTCTCGCTCATGGGCTACCAGCACGCCTACGAGGCTGCCGCCCGGTTCATCAGCGTCGTCGACGAGACCCTCAACACGCTCATGGGGATGGCACGATGACCTCGTCAGACGCCTCGCCCGTCCCGGGAGGTCCGTGATGAACCGCGTCACGCCCGCCTCGTCACGCCAGCAGGTGACCGCTGCCCTGCAGGCCAGCCTCGCGCGGCTCCAGGCGACCCAGGACCAGATCAGCTCCGGGCGCCGCCTCGGCAAGCCCTCCGACTCCCCGACCGACACGGCCACCGCGATGTCCCTCCGATCCGAACACCAGCGCTCCGAGCAGCTCGACCGCGCCCTCGACGACGGCACCTCCCGCCTCGCGACGGCCGACCAGGCGCTGTCGCAGACCGACACGCTGCTGCTCCGCGTGCGCCAGCTGCTCGTCGCGGGGTCGAACGACACCAACACCGGTTCCGAGCGCTCGGCCATGGCCGCCGAGGTCGACCAGCTGCGCTCGAGCCTGCTCGACGTCGCGAACACCCGCTACCTCGGCCGGCCGGTCTTCGCGGGCACCCAGGACACAGAGAGCGCGTACGACGCGAGCGGCGCCTACCTCGGCAACGCCACCCCGGTCGAGCGGCGCGTGACGACCGGTCCGGACCGGGTCGCGGTGAGCGTCACCGGCCCCGAGGCGTTCACCACGCTCTTCGCCGACCCTGCCGACCCGGCCGGCGCCGGCGTGCTCACCCGGATCTCGGACGCCCTGCGCAGCGGTGACAAGGCGGCGCTGGGGCAGGCCCTGACCGACCTCGACGGCGCGTCCGACGCGCTGCGCACGAGCCAGAGCATCGTCGGGGCCCGGGCCGCGCGGCTCGAGTCGGTCCGCACGGTGAGCCAGGCGGCCCAGACCCGCGCCGAGACCCAGCTCTCGACCGTCGAGGGCATCGACCTCGCGAAGGCGCTGACCGACCTCAGCGTCCAGCAGTCCGCGTACCAGGCCGCGCTCCAGACGACGGCCAAGGTGATCCAGCCGTCGATCCTCGACTTCCTGCGCTGACCCCCGGGCCGCCGCCACCCGCGTATCGGGTGACCCCCGCCCCGCGCCACTCGCGTATCGGGTGACCCGATAACGGGTCGCTTCACCCGAGAACGGAACTCGGGGAAGGCGCGCGCGTATCGGGTCACCC
>JACXUW010000347.1 GCA_014763705.1 Micrococcales bacterium
GTGCGGGGGCGGGCTGTGGGGACCCCCGGTCAGGCGTTCTGCGGGAAGCCGAGCTCGATGCCGCCGTGGCTCGGGTCGAGCCAGCGGGAGGTGACGACCTTGCCGCGGGTGAAGAAGTGCACGCCCTCCATCCCGTGGGCGTGGGTGTCGCCGAAGAGGCTGTTCTTCCAGCCGCCGAACGAGTAGTAGGCCATCGGCACCGGGATGGGCACGTTGATCCCGATCATCCCGACCTCGACCTCGTGCTGGAAGCGCCGCGCGGCACCGCCGTCGTTGGTGAAGATCGCCGTGCCGTTGCCGTAGGGGTTGGTGTTGATGAGCTCCAGGGCCTCGTCGTAGGTCGTCGCGCGGACCACCGAGAGCACCGGGCCGAAGATCTCGTCGGTGTAGATCGACATCTCCCTCGTCACGTGGTCGAAGAGGGTCGGGCGGAGGAAGAAGCCCTCGCCGTCGGCGTCGACGTCGCCCTCGCGCCCGTCGACGACGAGGGTCGCGCCGGCCTCGACACCGGCGTCGAGGTACGAGGCGACCTTGTCGCGGTGCTGCGCGGTCACGAGCGGGCCCATGTCGCAGCCGCGGGTGCCGTCGCCGGTGACCAGCTTGCCCATCCGGTCCTTGATCTTCTCGACGAGCTCGTCGGCGATCGGCTCGAGGGCCACGAGGGCCGAGATCGCCATGCACCGCTCGCCGGCCGAGCCGAAGCCCGCGTTGACGGCGGCGTCGGCGGCGAGGTCGAGGTCGGCGTCCGGGAGCACGATCATGTGGTTCTTCGCGCCGCCGAGGGCCTGGACCCGCTTGCCGTGGGCGGTGCCGGTCTCGTAGACGTACTTCGCGATCGGGGTCGAGCCGACGAAGGAGACGGCCTTGACGTCCGGGTGGGTGAGGAGGGCGTCGACCGCCTCCTTGTCGCCGTGGACGACGTTGAGGACGCCGTCGGGCAGGCCGGCCTCCGTCCAGAGCGCGGCGACGGCGTTGACGGCCGACGGGTCCTTCTCGGACGGCTTGATGACGACCGCGTTGCCGCAGGCGATGGCGACCGGGACGAACCACAGCGGCACCATCGCCGGGAAGTTGAACGGGCTGATGACGGCGACGACGCCGAGGGACTGCCGGATCGAGTAGACGTCGACCTTCGTCGAAGCGTTCTCGGTGAAGCCGCCCTTGAGCAGGTGCGGGATGCCGCACGCGAACTCGGCGACCTCGAGGCCGCGGGTGACCTCGCCGACGGCGTCGGAGAGGACCTTGCCGTGCTCGGCCGTGATGAGGGCGGCGATCTCCTCCTTGCGCTCGTCGAGCAGCTGGCGGAACCTGAAGAGCACCTGCGTGCGCTTGGCGAGCGAGGCGTCCTTCCACTCGCCGGCCCACGCCTCCTTGGCCCGGACGACGACCTCTCCGACGAGGTCGGCCGACGCGAGGTCGAGCTCGCCGGTCCGGACGCCGGTGGCCGGGTTGTAGACGGGACTGGTGCGTGCGGCCGTGCCCTCCCAGGGCGCGCCGGCGACGAGGTGGGTGATGCGGGTGGGGGTCGTGCTCACGGGTATCGGTCCTTGTCCGTGTGAGTGGTGGAATCAGTGTGTCAGGCCGGCGCGCGGATGTGGAGTCCGTGCTCGGTTCACGGAACGGCGACGGGATCGGCAGTCGCCCGGTAGAGCGAGGGACGCTCGGCGAGCTCGACCGCCACCGGTGTCCCGGTCGCGAGGGAGGCCATCCCGGCGGTGCTCACGGCGGTCGCCGCGTAGCCGTCCCACGCGGAGGCGCCGACCGCTCCGGTGCCGACCCGGATGCCGTCGACCCACGCCTGGACCTCGAGGTCGTAGGCCCGGGCGAAGCGGCGCCGGTAGTCGGCCGGGACCACCCCGCCCCAGGCGCCCCCGCCGGCGGCGGCGCTCGTGCCGAGCAGGGCCGTGGTGTGCAGGCCGGCGGTCAACGACCCGCGCTCGGCCACCGCCTCGAAGCGGACCTCGTAGCCGACCTGGCTGTTGACGAACACCTCGTTGGTGACCAGCCCGCCGCCGGCCATCCGGAAGAGGGCGACCTGCGGGTCGAGGACGCCCTCGGCGGCGTGCCGCGTCGGGGCGGGAGCGAGCACCGTCACCTCGACGACCTCGTCGTCGAAGAGGAAGCGCGAGGAGTCGACCTCGTGGACGAGGCTGTCGCGCACGATCATCTCCGAGCGGAAGTCGGCGTTGGGGACCGAACGGTTGCGGTGCACGTTGTGCAGGAGCAGCAGGCGCCCCCGCTCGCCGGTGCCGAGCAGGGCCCGGGCCTCGGCGTACTCGGGGTCGAAGCGCCGCATGAACCCGACCGTGACCAGGCGGGTGCCGTGCTCGACCTCGGCCCGCACCACCCGGAGCGAGGACTCGTCGTCCATCGTCAGCGGCTTCTCGCAGAGGACCGGCTTGCCGGCGGCGAGGCAGGCGAGCACCTGCTCCTCGTGGGCGAAGCCCGGGGAGGCGAGGACGACGGCGTCGACGTCCGGCGAGGCCACGAGCGCCAGGGGGTCGGCGAGGACCTCGGTACCCAGCCGGTCCGCGAGGGCGGTGGCGCGAACCCGGTCGGGGTCCGCGACGGCGACGAGGCGGGCGCCGGCGATGCGGGAGGCGAGGCGCTCCGCGTGGTCGGTTCCCATGATGCCGACGCCGACGACGCCGACCCGGACCTCGGTGGGGCTCATCGGACGGTCTCCTTCGGGGTCGTCGGCGCGAGGTACGGGCGCTGGTCGGCCTTCGCCGCGCGGTAGGCCCGCGACGCCTCGCGGGTGGAGTCCAGGGCCGACACCTGCGCCACCGGCACGTCCCACCACGACCCGCTCGACGGGGCGTGCACCCGCGGGTCGGTCTCGACGTGGATGACCACCGGCCCACCGTCGCGCGGTGCGGCCCTGGCCTCGGCGACCGCGGCGACGAGCTCGTCGCGCGAGTGCACCTCGATGACGTGCGCACCGAGGCTGCGGGCGTTCGCGGCGAGGTCGACGGGCAGGTGACCGCCGTCGAGCCGGCCGTCCGCGCCCCGGAACTCGTACGACGTGCCGAAGCGCTGCGAGCCGAGCCCCTCCGAGAGCGACCCGATCGAGTGGAACCCGTGGTTCTGGACGAGGACGACGACGAGCTTGACCCGCTCCTGGACGGCGACGACGAGCTCGGTCGGCATCATGAGGTAGCCGCCGTCGCCGACCATCGCGAACACGTCGCGGGTGTCGTCGGCCAGCGCCACCCCGAGGGCCCCCGGGATCTCGTAGCCCATGCAGGAGTACCCGTACTCGACGTGGTACCCCTTGCGGTCGCGGACCCGCCACAGCTTGTGGAGGTCGCCCGGCATCGAGCCGGCGGCGCACAGGACGACGTCGCGGGGGTCGGTGTGCTCGTTGACGACCCCGAGGACCTGGCCCTGGGTGAGCAGGCCCGGCGCCAGGGCACCGGTCACCTCGGCCGGCGGCTCGTAGGCGGCCTCGACCTGCTCGTCCCAGGTGCGCCACAGCTCGGCGACCTCGGCGGCGTAGGCGTCGTCCACCCGGTGTCCGGTGAGCGCGTCGGTGAGCGCCTCGAGCCCTGCGCGGGCGTCCGCGACCAGTGGGAGGCCACTGTGCTTGCCCGCGTCGAAGGCGGCGACGTTGAGGCTGACGAATCGGACTCCATTGCGCCGGAAGGCGGTTCGCGAGGCAGTCGTGAAGTCCGTCCACCGGGTGCCGACCCCGATGACGAGGTCGGCCTCGGCGGCGAGGGCGTTGGCCGCCGTGGTGCCGGTCGACCCGACGGCGCCGACGAGCTGCGGGTGGCCGTGCGGCAGCGCACCCTTGCCGGCCTGGGT
>JACXUW010000348.1 GCA_014763705.1 Micrococcales bacterium
CGACCAGCCCGCACATCGCCTCGCAGAGCGTGCACGAGGTGCGGTCGACCGCCTCGGCCGTCATCGGGACCGGGGCCCGAACGAGGGGGACTCGCGGCGCAGTGCGGCCTCCCGAGCGGTCTTCGTGTTGCGGCGGCCGAGGAGCCTCGCCTGCTCGAGCCGCTCGCGGGCGAAGGTGCGGCGTGGACCGGACGACCACGTGCGCTCGAAGAGGCGCTTCGTCGCGGCGACCGAGTCCGGCGACCGGGTGGCGACCTCCTCGAGGAAGCGGGTGGCCGCGACGAACGGCTCGTCGTGCACCTCGCTGGCCAGTCCGAGCTCGACGGCGCGCGTGCCGCTGACCACCTCGCCGGTCATCGTCAGGCGCTTCGCGACGTCGAGGTGCACCTGCTGCGAGAGCGCCTGGACGCCGCTCATGTCGGGGACGAGCCCCCACCGCGCCTCGAGGACCGACCACTGCGCGTCAGGGGTGGTCATCCGCAGGTCGGCGGCGAGCGCGATCTGGAGCCCGCCGCCGTAGCAGTGGCCGTGCACCGCGGCGACGACCGGGACCGGCAGGCGGCGCCAGGCCCAGCACGCCTCCTGGAAGAGGTTGGTGCCCCGCCACGGGCGGGGGACGAAGGCGCGCGCGACCCGGGGCGGCTCGCGCAGCACGGTGGCGAAGTCGAGTCCGGCGCAGAACGAGTCGCCGGCGCCGCCGAGGACGACACCCCGGAGGGTGCGGTCGTCCCGCAGCGAGCGCGCCGTGTCCACGAGCGCCTCGAGGGTGTCGAGGGTCAGGGCGTTGAGCTTCTCGGGGCGGTCGAGGCGGACCTGGGCGATACCGCCCTCGACGGTGCAGGAGACCGGCGCGGACATGCGGCCAGCGTACGGGCGCGGGCCGCCCTGCGGTCGAGGGCGGCGGTGACGACCAGGCTGACGGGTCCGAATGCGTCCTCGCGTCGCGCGCGAATCCGCGGTAACACTCTGTCCCACAGGCGAATTTCTCACTCTCGAACACTTGTGCGAGGACGTCTGGGAGGGTAGGATCGATTCACGAGGGGAGGGGGAGCCGATGACCGCCAGCGCAGGACCGCAGGACGTCGTCGACCTCGCGCGCCGAGCCGCCGAGCTGCTCGGTCCCGCCCTCGAGTCGTCACCCACGACCGGGTCCCGCGAGGACTGGGCAGCGGCCCTCACAGGACTCTGCGCCCTCGCGGCTCGCGTCGAGGCCGCTCGCGACGTCGCGCTCGTCCGGCTGGCGGCGATCGAGCCCGAGGTGCTCGACGACGGCGAGCTGGTCGAGACCCGCCGCACCCCGGGCCATGTCGCCCTCGACGGACCCGCCATCGCATCAGGGGCGCTCTGCGTCGGCGCCGTCCAGGCCGAGCGTCTCGTCCGCGAGGCCGTGCGCCGGGCCGCCGACGGTCCCGAGGGCAGCGACACGAGCACCGGCCTCGGCGGGCTGCACGCGGCGATGGCGGCCGGCCGGCTCGACGCCTACCGCGCGTCCGTCGTGGCGTCCGAGCTCGAGGAGGCATCCCCCGCCCTGGCGGCCGCGATCGTCGCGGGCCTCGACGAGCACCTCGAGCGGGAGGATGCCACGCGCCTGCGGCGTCGGGTCCGCCGGATGCTCGCCCGGGTCGGCCCCGAGGTCCTCCGCCGGGCGGCCGACCGGGCCCGAGAGGGCTCCTCGCTGCGGCGGTGGGCCGCGGAGCCGGGCGTCGACACGTGGCTCGGGACCTTCCCCGCCGAGGACGCCGCCCGCGCCTGGGCCGCCGTCGACGCCCTCGCCCAGCAACACGTCGCCGACGGCACCTGTGCCACCGTCGAGCGCGCCAGGGCGCAGGCCCTCATCGACCTCGTGACGGGCAACGCGACCATCGACCTGCGCGTGGTCCTCACCACTCCCGTCGAGAGCGCTGCCGGCCCGACGCCTCCGACCACGCCGGCAGCTCCCGGCGACCTCGTCGAGGTCGGCGTCTCCCGCACCACGCAAGCCGTCCTCGTCCCGCGCGAGTGGCTCGCCCGCACGGTGTCGGCCGCGCCGACCAGCTGCTCGCCCTGCCACCCCGACTCGGGCGCGCTCGTCGACCCCGACGGCGAGCTCGCCACCGAGGCCTACCGCCCCGGCTCCCGGCTCACGCACTTGGTGCGCACCCGCGACGGTCGGTGCCGCTTCCCCGGATGCCACGTCGCGGCCCGCTTCTGCGACCTCGACCACGTCGTCCCGTGGCCCGTCGGCCCGACCGCCGCCGCGAACCTCGCCTGCCTCTGCCGCCGGCACCACCGGGTCAAGCAGCGTCCGGGATGGTCAGCGGTTCTGGCCCCCGACGGGTCGATGACCTGGACCGACCCGACCGGACGCACCCGCACCACCCACCCGCTCGACGCCCTCGACCCCGTCGTCCTCCCCGACGCCGGCGCCGATGCGCGCCCGCCGGCGCGCGGGTCGCGGCACGACGACGAGGCCCCGCACAGCGCGCTCGAGTTCCGGCTCGAGCACGCCCTCGCCGGACAGGGCCTGCCGCCGCCCGTCTGCCGGCTCGACCACCGGTACCCACAGCGCACGGTGACGGTCACCCGGTGCCCCACCCGTGCGCGCGGCAAGCCCCCACCGCCGATCGTGCCGCCGTTCTGAGCGAGGGCGCCCCGCCCTCGAGGAGGCTCGTCAGTCCGACGGGTTGACGGCGCTGATGGTGCCGGAGTACCCAGCGGCCGTCAGCTCCTCCGTCAGGATCTGGCGCATCGTCCGAGCCATGTCGTCGTCGATGACGCCGTTGCAGTCGACGTACACCTCGACGCCCAGGTCGGTGGCCTCTGGGTCGCTCACGTAGCTGGGCGAGTCCAGTCCGTCGACGACGGCTGCGCTCAGCGAGTCGTAGCTCGCGTGCTCGGTGCCGGTCGAGTCGACGCGCATGAATCGTTCGGACGCTCGCTCCAACGCCGCGATGACCGGTGCGGAGTCATCGACCCCAGTCACGACGAAGTTCTCCTTCGACATGTCGGTCGCCGCGTCATAGGTGAAGACGTCGGAGTCGATGTGGATCACTGGAGGGCCCCCCGGTCGCGAGTTCGCCACACGCGAACTGTCGTCATCGTAGGGAGGAGCGGGCGCGCTCGCAGGAGAACTGGCCGGTTCCACCGTCGAGGAGCCGCCCGGCCCTTCCCGGGTGCCGTCCGGACGACGCTGCGGCCGCCATGGTCGTCGTCCACGAGCCTCTGGTGTGGGAGGGTCGGCTCGTCCCGAGGAGGAGCAGATGTCCCAGTTCGGCATGGTGGTCCGGTTCACGCTGAGGCCCGGGCGGGCCGAGGCGTTCGACGCGTTGATGCGCGACACGGTGGCGGGCATCGCCGCCCACGAGCCGCACACCTTGGCGTACGCGGTGCACGCGCTCGACGGCGAGCCCGACGTCCGCTTCTTCTACGAGCTCTACGCGAGCGAGGACGCCCTCGCCGAGCACGAGTCGCAGGCCACCACGCGGGCGTTCCTCGACCGCGTCGACGACTTCGTCACGAGCGTCGAGGTCCAGCGACTGCGGTTGGTCACCGCGACCGGCATCGTGGGCGTCACCGACGCCGGAGCGCCGGCGCCGGGCTGAGCGCGCGCGAGCGGCGGACCCGGGTCAGGCGGCCGGCGCGGCCACGGCACGCCGGGTCGTGACGTCGCGACGGTGCAGCAGGACCGAGACGCCGAGCACCGCGAGCCCGAGGACGGCGAGCCCGACCCCCACCCACGACGGCGCCGTGTAGCCGTACCCCCGCGCGATGACGACGCCGCCGAGC
>JACXUW010000011.1 GCA_014763705.1 Micrococcales bacterium
GCCCCGAGGAAGACGAGCGCGAGGTCGCGCGGGCCGTCGGGGACGACCGCCGCCTCCGCGCTCGGGCGGAACTCGATGGGGGCCGGCCCCTCGGCCGGGCCCTGCTCGTCGGCCATGTCCTCGCTCACTCGTCCTCGTCGTCCAGTCGGGCCAGCCAGGTGGCCAGCCGCTCCACGGGCACCTCGAACTCCGGGAAGAGGTCGACGAACGTCCTCAGCTGCTCGGCGAGCCAGTCGAGGGTGACCTCCTCGTCCCCCCGCCGCGCCTGGAGCTCCTCGATGCCGCGGTCGGTGAAGTACACGTCCGCGAGCCTACCGGCGGGTGAACCTCACCGGTCGAAGGCGCGGGCGACGAGGTCGGCCTGCTCCGCCTGGTGCTGCTTGGTCGACCCCGCGGCCGGGGACGCCGACTGCGGACGGGAGACGACCCGGATCGGTCGCTCCTCGCCGTGCTCGGCCAGCGCCTCGGGCAGGTTGAGGGCGAGGAACGGCCATGCGCCCATGTTGCGGGGCTCGTCCTGGACGACGACCACCTCGGCCTCCGGGTAGTCGGCCAGCGCTCTGGCCAGCTCCTGGCCGGGCACCGGGTAGTACTGCTCGAGCCGGAGGATGGCGGTGGCCGTGTCCCCGCGCTTCTCGCGCTCGGCCTCGAGGTCGTAGACGGCCTTGCCGGCGGCGAGCAGGACGCGGGTGACCTGCCCCTGCGTCGCGCCCGGGCGGTCGGGCAGGACCGGGCGGAAGGTGCCGGTCGTGAAGTCCTCCGGGGCGCTCGCGGCCGCCTTGAGCCGCAGCATCGACTTCGGGGTGAAGACGATGAGCGGCTTGCGCGGCCGCGCGTACGCCTGGCGGCGCAGCAGGTGGAAGTACGACGCGGGCGTGGACGGGTAGGCGACGGTCATGTTGCCCTCGGCGCACATCGTGAGGAAGCGCTCGATCCGGCCCGAGGAGTGGTCCGGGCCCTGGCCCTCGAAGCCGTGCGGCAGGAGGAGGACGACCGAGGAGCGCTGGCCCCACTTCTGCTCCGAGCTGCTGATGAACTCGTCGATGATGGTCTGCGCCCCGTTGAAGAAGTCGCCGAACTGCGCCTCCCAGAGGACGAGGGCGTCCGGGCGCTCGACGGAGTACCCGTACTCGAAGCCCATCGCGGCGAACTCCGAGAGCAGCGAGTCGTAGACCCAGAACTTCGCCTGGCCCTGCCCGAGGTAGAGCAGCGGGGTCCACTCGGAGGCGTTCTCCTTGTCGATGAGGACCGCGTGCCGCTGGACGAAGGTGCCGCGGCGGCTGTCCTGGCCGGCGAGCCGGACCGGCGTGCCCTCGATGAGCAGGGAGCCGAACGCCAGCAGCTCGGCGGTGCCCCAGTCGATGCCGCCCTCGCGGGTGCTCTGGGTGCGCTTCTCGAGCATCTGGCGCAGCTTCGGGTGGACGGTGAAGCCCTCCGGAGGGGTCGAGAACGCGTCACCGATGTGGTGCAGGACCTCGGTGCTGATCGCGGTGTCGGTGGCCGAGTGCGTCGTGCGGTCGGCGAACGGGGCCTGCGCGGCCGGCGGCTCGAGGCCCGAGCCGGCGTCGGCGCGGCGCCCGGCCTGGGCGTCCTTCTCGGCCGAGCGCAGGGCCTCCTTGGTCTCGACGAAGACCCGCTCGAGCTGCTGCTGGTAGTCGCGCAGCGCGGCCTCGGCGTCCTCGACGGTGATGTCGCCGCGGCCGATGAGGGCCTCGGTGTAGAGCTTGCGCACGCTGCGCTTGGCCTCGATGAGGTTGTACATCAGCGGCTGCGTCATCGACGGGTCGTCGCCCTCGTTGTGCCCGCGCCGGCGGTAGCAGACCATGTCGACGACGACGTCCTTGTGGAACTCCTTGCGGAACTCGTAGGCGAGCTCGGCGACGCGCACGCACGCCTCCGGGTCGTCGCCGTTGACGTGGAAGATCGGCGCCTGGATCATCCGCGCGACGTCCGTCGAGTAGGTCGAGCTGCGCGAGCTGCTCGGGGAGGTCGTGAAGCCGACCTGGTTGTTGATGACCACGTGCACCGTTCCGCCGGTGCGGTACCCGCGCAGCTGCGAGAGGTTGAGCGTCTCGGCGACGACCCCCTGGCCGGCGAACGCGGCGTCGCCGTGGAGGAGGACGGGCAGGACGGTGAAGTCCTCGCCGGCGAGGTTGAGGCGGTCCTGCTTGGCCCGGACGATGCCCTCGAGGACGGGGTTGACCGCCTCGAGGTGGCTCGGGTTCGCGGCGAGGTAGACCTTGGTCTTCTCCCCGGACTCGGCGGTGAACTCGCCCTCGGTGCCGAGGTGGTACTTGACGTCGCCGGAGCCCTGGACCGACTTGGGGTCCTGCTTGCCCTCGAACTCGCGGAAGATCTGCCCGTAGGACTTGCCGGCGATGTTGGCCAGCACGTTGAGCCGGCCGCGGTGCGGCATCCCCACGCACACCTCGTCGAGGCCGTCCTGGGCGGCCCGGGAGAGCACGCGGTCGAGGAGCGCGATGACCGACTCGCCGCCCTCGAGCGAGAACCGCTTCTGGCCGACGAACTTGGTCTGGAGGAAGGTCTCGAACGCCTCGGCCGCGTTGAGCCGCCGGAGGATGCGCAGCTGCTCCTCGCGGGTGGTCTTGGCGTAGCCGACCTCGACCTTGTCCTGGATCCACTGGCGCTGCTCGGGGTCCTGGATGTGCATGTACTCGACGCCGACGGTGCGGCAGTACGAGTCGCGCAGGATGCCGAGGATCTTGCGCAGCTTGAGGAACGGCTGGCCGCCGAAGCCGCCGGTCGCGAAGTCGCGCTCGAGGTCCCACAGGGTGAGGCCGTGGTTGGTGATGTCGAGGTCGGGGTGACGGCGCTGCTTGTACTCGAGGGGGTCGGTGTCGGCCATGAGGTGACCGCGCACCCGGTAGGCGTGGATGAGCTCCTGGACGCGGGCGACCTTGTTGATGTCGTCGTCGTGCGCCGCGGAGACGTCACGGACCCAGCGGACCGGCTCGTAGGGGATGCGCAGGCTCTCGAAGATCTCGTCGTAGAACCCCTGCTCGCCGAGCAGCAGCGAGTGGACGATGCGCAGGAAGTCGCCGGACTGGGCGCCCTGGATGATCCGGTGGTCGTAGGTGCTGGTCAGGGTGAGGATCTTGCTCACCGCGTTGCGGTTGATCGTCTCGGCGCTCGCGCCCTGCCACTCCGCCGGGTAGTCCATGGCGCCGACGCCGATGATCGTGCCCTGGCCCTGCATGAGCCGCGGGACCGAGTGGACGGTGCCGATGGTGCCGGGGTTGGTCAGCGAGATCGTCGTGCCCTGGAAGTCCTCGACGGTCAGCTTGCCGCCGCGGGCCTTCTTGACGACGTCCTCGTAGGCGGTCCAGAAGTGCGCGAAGTCCATCGTCTCGGCCGCCTTGATCGACGGGACGACGAGCTGGCGGGTGCCGTCCGGGCGCGCGAGGTCGATGGCCAGGCCGAGGTTGACGTGGGACGGCGCGATGAGGACCGGCTTGCCCTTCTCGTCGTGCCCGAAGCCGTTGTTCATCTCGGGCATCACGCCGAGGGCCTTGACGAGGGCGTAGCCGATGAGGTGGGTGAAGCTCACCTTGCCGCCGCGGCTGCGGGCGAGGTGGTTGTTGATGACGATCCGGTTGTCGACGAGGAGCTTCGCCGGGACCGCGCGCACCGAGGTGGCGGTCGGGACCTCGAGCGAGGACTCCATGTTCGTCACGACCCGGGCGCTCGCGCCGCGGATCGGCTGCAGCTGCGCCTCGGCGAGCGGGCCGGTCTGCCGGGGGGCCTGGGCCTCGCGCGGCATCGGCGCGCTCTTGGCCTCGCCGGGCTTCGGCTCCGCGGGAGCCTGCTGCTCGGCAGGGACCGGCTCGGCCTGCTTCGCCTCGGCCTGCTTCGCCTCGGCCTGCTTCGCCTCGGGCTGCTTCGCCTCGGGCTGCTTCGCCTCGGGCTGCTTCGGCTCGGCCTTCGCGGGCTGGCGGTCCTTGGGCTCGGCCTTCGGCTGCGCGGGCGGGGTGGAGGGCTGGGCGGCCTTCTCCTCGGTGCGCGGGGCGGCGCTCGTCCCGTTGGCGGACTTCGAAGCCGTGCCGTTCGAGCCGTCGCTCGGCTGGTAGTCGGCGAAGAAGCCCCACCACGCCTTGTCGACGCTGTTCTTGTCCCTCGTGTACTGCTCGTACAGCTCGTCGACCAGCCATTCGTTCGGTCCGAAGGTGGTCAGGGGGTCGCTGGACGGGGACTGCTCGGCCACGGGCTATGCGCCTCTTTCATCGGCTCGTCTCGGGGCGGTCGTGGGACTACCCACCAGCCTATTACGCACGTGTTGCGCCCGTGCCGCCGCACGCCGAGCGGTGCCGAACGGGCGGCGACCGGTGGGGTGCCCCCACCGGTCGCCGCCGCGTGCTGCCGTCCGCCGTCAGGAGATGTCGGCGCGGGTGGTCCGCCAGATCCCGATGCCGGCGAGGACCACGGCGTAGGCGGTGAGCGTCAACGCGCCACCCCACCACTCCAGGCGCACCTCGTTCGGGCCGCTGGTCACCGCGTCGACGATCGCGTTCGTCGCCCGGCTCGGGAGGAACTGGGCGATGTGCTCGCGCCCGAACTCCCAGAACGACATGGCGACGCCGATGAGCGGCTCGACGATCCAGGCGACCCCGACCCCGATGAGCAGGGCCGCGACCTGGTTCGGGATGAGGATCCCGATGCCGAGGCCGATGAGCGCCCACAGCCCGAGGACGAGGAGGCTCAGCGCGAGGGTCCGCACGATGGTCCCGGAGGGGAACGCGTCACGGTCGCGCAGGCCGAGGACGACGGCCCCGACGCTCACCGAGCCGACGAGGCTGATCAGGCCGTACACCGCGCCGATGCCGAGCAGCGCGACGACCTTCGCGAGCATCGCCCGCAGCCGCTTCGGAGTGGCGAGGAAGGTGCCGCTGATCGTCTTGTGGCGGTACTCGGAGCCGATCTGGAGGACGCCGATGGTCAGCAGGAGGAGGTAGCCGATCGAGAGCCCGCCGGTGTAGACGCTGCTGGCCACCTGCACCGGGCTGCCGGTCGGCGCCCCGTTCTGGGCGGCGCTCGCGGCGTCGCTCGTCAGGAGGAAGCCGAAGAGCGCGGCGAACGCGGCGCCCCCGACGAAGATGGCGATGGCCATCCCCCACCACAGGCGGGTGCTGAAGAACTTGCGGAGCTCGCTGCGGATCGCGGGGATCACTCGTTCGCCCCTTCCTCGCCGGTCACGGCGTCTCGTTCGGTCGGGGCGGCCCCGCCCACGGCCAGCGCGCCGTCGCCGAGGTTGCGGTTCGTGCCCTCGGTCAGCTGGAAGTAGAGGGTCTCGAGGTCGGCGCGCTGCGGGCGCAGGCCGTAGATCGGCAGGCCGGCCCGCAGGGCGACGTCGCCGACGAGGCGCAGGTCGGTGGTGTCCGCGACGAGGGAGCCGTCCTCGTGGACGGTGCTCGTCACGTCGGCGACACGCAGGGCCCCGGCGAGCGCGGCGGGGTCGCTCGTCTCGACGGCCGCACCCGGGGTGCCCTCGAGGTCGGCCATCGCCCCGGCGCGGACGAGCCGGCCGTTGGCGATGATGACGACGTGGTCGACCGTCTGCGCCACCTCCTGGAGCAGGTGGCTGGAGACGAGGATCGTCTTGCCCTGGCTCGCGAGGTGCTTGAGGAACCCGCGCAGCCAGCGGATGCCCTCGGGGTCGAGGCCGTTGGCCGGCTCGTCGAGGACGAGGACCTGCGGGTCGCCGAGGAGCGCGGCGGCCAGGCCGAGGCGCTGGCGCATGCCCATGCTGTAGCCGCCGGCCCGCTTGCGGGCGGCGGCCGGGATGCCGGTCAGTTCGAGGAGCTCGTCGACCCGCGCGACCGGGATGCCGGCGGTGTCGGCGAGCACCCGCAGGTGGTCGCGGCCGCTGCGGCCGGGGTGGAAGTTCGTCGCCTCGAGGGCCGCCCCCACCGAGGTGAGGGGCCGGGGGAGCTCGGCGTAGCGGTGCCCGCCGATGGTCGCGGTGCCGCTCGTCGGTCGGATCAGGCCGAGGAGCATCCGCAGCGTCGTCGTCTTTCCCGCGCCGTTGGGCCCGAGGAAGCCGGTGATGCGTCCCGGCTCGACCGTGAAGGACAGGTCGTCGACCGCGGTGAACTGGCCGAACCGCTTGGTCAGGTTGTGGAACTCGATGCGCCCCTCGGGGGCGGCGGTGGTCGTGGTCATGATGTGGTGCCCGTGCTCATGGCACCGATCCTCGCAGTGTCCCGCGGCGTGGGGGTCAACCCCCCGGTGGACCCCCGGCTCCGTCCCGGGGCGGAGCACGGGAGCACCGCCCGGAACCGCGGGTCGGCCCCGTACGCTGTGGAGGCATGCACCCTCCCAGTCCTGAGCACCGATGACGCCCTGGCTCCTCCTGCTCCTCGGCGTCGTGCTCACGGTCGGTACCGCCCTGTTCGTCGCGGCCGAGTTCTCGCTCGTCGCCCTCGACCGGCCCGCGGTCCAGCGCGCGGTGGACGCCGGTGAACCGGGCGCCCGCTCGGTGCTCACCTCCCACCGCCGGCTCTCGACCCAGCTCTCCGCGTGCCAGGTCGGCATCACGCTGACCACGCTGGTCCTCGGCTACATCGCCGGCCCGTCGGTCGGTGTCCTGCTCCAGGGCCCGCTCGAGGCGGTCGGCCTTCCCGTCGGCACCGCCACCTCGGTGGGTGCGGTGCTCGCGATGCTCCTCGCCACCGGCTTCTCGATGATCGTCGGCGAGATGGTGCCGAAGACGCTCGCCGTCTCGCTGCCGATGGCGACCGCGAAGGTCTCCGCCGGGCCCGTGCGCTGGTTCGGCGTGGCCGCGAAGCCGCTCATCGCCCTTCTCAACGGGGTGGCCAACCGCACCCTGCGCGCGCTCGGCGTCGAGCCCCAGGAGGAGCTGTCCGCGGCGCGCAGCCCCGCCGAGCTCGCGTCGCTGGTGCGCACCTCGGCCGAGGCCGGCACGCTCGACCTCGGCACCGCGCGGCTGGTCACCGCCTCCCTCGGCTTCGCCGACCAGACCGCGGCCGACGTCATGACGCCGCGCTCGCGCGCCACCTCGATCGAGCGCACCGCGTCCGCCGCCGAGCTCGTCGCCCTCGCCCGGCACACGGGGCACTCGCGCTTCCCGGTCGTCGGCGCCGACTGGGACGACGTCGACGGCATCGTGCACGTCAAGAAGGCCATCGCCGTGCCCTTCGAGCGCCGGGCGGACGTCCCCGTCTCGGCGCTGATGACCGACGCCGTGTTCGTCCCCGAGACGCTGCGCCTCGACCCGCTCCTCGTCCGGCTGCGCGGGGGCGGGATGCAGCTCGCGGTCGTCGTCGACGAGTACGGCGGCACCTCGGGGGTCGTCACCCTGGAGGACCTGGTCGAGGAGATCGTCGGCGAGGTCAACGACGAGCACGACCGCGGCCAGACCACGGGTCGCCGTCTGCCGGACGGCTCCTGGACGGTGCCCGGCCTCTGGCGGCCCGACGAGGTGCGCTCGCGGGTCGGCGTCGAGGTGCCCGAGGGCCCGGCCTACGAGACCGTCGGCGGGTTCGTCATGGCCGCCCTCGGCCGCGTCCCCGAGGTCGGCGACGAGGTCGTCGTCGACGGGTGGACGGCCCGGGTCGTCGACATGGACGGCCACCGGGTCGACCGGATCCGGCTGCTCCCGGTCCGCACGCTGCCGGCCCGGCCGGCCGAGGCGCGGGACGGTGACGCATGACCACCGTCGTCGTCACCGTCGTCCTGCTGGCCGCCAACGCGTTCTTCGTCGGTGCCGAGTTCGCCGCGATGTCCGCTCGCCGCAGCCAGCTCGAGCCGCTCGCGGAGGCGGGCAGCAAGGGCGCCCGGGTCGCGATGGAGGCGCTGCAGCGGACCGGCATCCTGCTGGCCACCGCACAGCTCGGCATCACCGTCTGCTCGGTCCTCCTCGGTGCACTCTCCGAGGCGGCGCTCCACCACGCCCTCGTCCCCGTCGTCGTGGGCGTCGGGCTCTCCGAGGTGGTCGCCGAGGGCGTCGCCCTCGCGCTCGCGCTGGCGATCGTCGTCTTCCTCCACGTCGTCTACGGCGAGATGATCCCGAAGAACATCTCCATCGCGCGGCCCGAGCGGGCCGCCGTCGTCCTCGTCCCGCCGCTCGTGTGGGTCTCCCGCGTGGTCGCTCCCGTCATCCACGGCATGGACCGCCTCTCCAAGGCCGCCATCCGGCTGTTCGGCGTCGAGCCGAAGGACGAGGTGTCCTCCGCCTTCACCGCCGAGGAGGTGGCGCACATCCTCGACGAGTCGCGGGAGGAGGGCCTCGTCGGCGCCGACGACTACGAACGGCTCGGTGCCGCACTCGAGTTCAGCGACAAGGACGCCGCCGACGTCGGGGTGCCGCTGGACGAGCTCGTCACGGTGACCTCCGGTGCGACGCCGGTCGACATCGAGCGGCTCGTCGCCAAGCACGGGTTCTCGCGCTACCCGGTCGTCGACCCCTCGGGCGACCTCGCGGGCTACCTCCACCTCAAGGACGTCCTCTACGCCGACGACGAGGAGCGGCTCGAGCCGGTGCCCGGCAAGCGGGTGCGGCGGCTGGCCACGGTGCGGCCCGAGGACGAGGTCGAGCTCGTCCTCCAGACGATGCAGGACAGCGGTTCGCACCTCGCGCGGGTCGTCGCGGGCGACGGCGAGGTCGTCGGCATCGTGTTCCTCGAGGACGTCATCGAGGAGCTCGTCGGTGAGGTCTCGGACGCCTCCCAGCGCTGACGCGGCGGGATGTCGGGTCGGCCACAGCGCCGGCCGCCCGCGCCGCCGGCCGCGCGAGGATGGTGGGGAGGCTGTCATGACCACACTGCCCACGTCCGGCCGCGCCGCCACCGGGACCTCCCGAGGCTGGGCCGGCACCTCACTGCTCGTCGTCCTCGCCGTCGTCGCCCTCAACGCCGTCTACGGCGGGGTCGGGCTCATGGTGAACGGGTTGGGGATGCCGCCGGAGTGGCTCGAGAACCTGCCGGTCGACACCTGGGTGCTGCCCGGGGTGGCCCTGCTCGTCACCGTGGCCCTGCCGCAGGCCGGGGCGGCCGCGCTCGTGTGGCACCGCGACCCGCGCGCCGCGGTCGTCGGTGGGGTCGTCGGGCTGGCGCTCGTGCTCTGGATCGTCGTCCAGCTGCTGCTGCTGCGCCGCTACTTCGTCCTGCAGCCGGTCATCGCCGGCCTGGGGCTGGTCGAGATGGCCCTCGCCCTCGTCTGGCACGACCGGCGGACCCCGGCCCGCTGAGGCGCGGGGTCAGAGCCGCTCGATCGCGAACGCCACGACGAAGCCGAGGGTCGTCACGAGGCCGGTGGCCAGGTGGGTGCGCTCGAAGGCCTCGGGGATCATCGTGTCGGCGATCATCGCGAGGATGGCCCCGGCCGCTACGGCGGTGATCGAGGCGACCACCTCGGGCGAGGCGCCCTGGAGGAGCAGGACGCCGAGCAGCCCCGCGAGGCCGCTGGCCACGGCGATGCCCACCCACACGCCGAAGACGTAGCGGGCGCTCCGGCCGGCCTGCTTCATCCCCGCGGCGCTCGAGAGCCCCTCGGGCAGGTTCGAGATGAAGATGGCGACGAGCACCGGCACGCCGACGCCCTGGCCGCCGAGCAGGCTGAGCCCGAGGACGACCGACTCCGGCACGCCGTCGAGGAGGGCACCGACGGCGATCGCCGCCCCGCTGCCGGACTGCTCGTCCTCCGAGGGCTGCTGCCCCTGCGAGCGCTTGCGGTGGCGAGCTCCCCGGCGGGCGAGGGCGAGGTTGGCGAGGAAGTAGACGAGTGCTCCGCCGAGGAAGCCGAGCACCGTCGGCACCAGCCCGCCGGTCCGTTCGGCCTCGTCGACGAGGTCGAACGCGAGCGCCGAGATGAGCACGCCGGCCCCGAAGGCCATGACCGAGGCGACGACCGCCCTGGGCACCCGGACCGACCAGGCGACGAGCGCGCCGACCACGAGAGCGCCGCCGGCCAGCAGTCCCCACAGGCCGGCCTCGAGCCAGGTCGTCACGCTCGCGCACCTCCTCGTCCTCGGGCCACCGGCCCATCCTCGCGCGCCACCCCGGGCTGCGGTGTCCCGGGTCCCCACCCGTGGGTGTCCACGTCGGCGTCGCGGGTATGTCGGAAGCGACGCCGACGACAGGAGACCCCGTGACCGAGCACACCACCACCCTCGAGCTGGCCGAGCGCCCGACCGGGCCGGACGAGCGCGACTCGTTCACGGTCGTCGGGAACGCGACGGCCGTGCTGCACTGTGGCGGGATCACCGTCCTCACCGACCCGGTGTTCGTCCACCGCCACGAGGAGGTCGACATCGGCTACGGCATGCACGCCCGGCGCCTGCTCGACCCGGCCCTCGAGTTCGACGACCTGCCTCCGGTCGACCTCGTGGTCCTCTCGCACCTGCACGGCGACCACTTCGACCAGGTGGCCCGCGACCGCCTGTCCCGCGACCTGCCGATCCTCACGACGGCGGAGGCGGCGGCGACGTTGCGGGAGTGGGGCTTCCGAGCCGTGCACGGCATGGAGACCTGGGACGTCGTTCGCGTGGTCCGGGGGGAGGAGCAGCTGGAGGTCACGGCGGTGCCGGCGCGGCACGGCCCGCCGGGAGCCAACCTCGTCCTGCCGGACGTCATGGGCAGCGTGCTCGAGTGGTCGTCCGCCGGGCGGCGGCACGGGCTGTACGTCACCGGGGACACGCTCGTCATCGACGAGCTCGCCGAGGTGCAGGAGCGCTGGCCCGAGCTCGACGTCGGCCTCTGGCACCTCGGCGGGACGCGCGTCCTCGGCGTCCTCGTGACCATGGACGCCGACCAGGGCGTCGAGCTGATGCGTCACGTCCGCCCGCAGCGGGTCGTGCCGGTCCACCACGAGGACTTCGACGTCTTCACCTCCTCCCTCGAGGACTTCCTCGAGGCGGCGGAGGAGGCCGGGCTGCGCGACCGGGTCGCGGTGGTGCCCCGCGGCGGCCGCTTCCGGGTCGCGCCGGAGACCGCCGGTGCCGGCGAGGACACGGTCGAGGCGGGGGCGGCGACGATGCCCACGGAAGAGCTGCCCGGCGGTGGCCACGAGCAGACCCAGCCGCTCGCGCCGGACGGCACGCCGACGCCGATCGACGACGAGGGGGCACTGCTGCCCCCGACGGAGGAGCAGCTGCCGCCCGGGGGTCCGCTCCGGTGAGCGCCGAGGTCACCTCGTCGCCCGCCGGAGCCGACGCCTGGCCCCCGGACTCGGGGGTCGCACGGATGCTCGCCGACGCCCGGCGCGGCCTCGACCGCGTCGAGCCCGAGGACCTGGCCACCGAGCAGGCGGCCGGCGCCCTCGTCGTCGACCTGCGTCCTGCCGAGCAGCGGGCCGGCGACGGTGACCTGCCCGGCGCCGTCGTCGTCGAGCGCAACACCCTCGAGTGGCGCCTCGACCCGACGAGTGCCCACCGGATCGAGGAGATGGACGACCCGCAGCGCCGCGTCGTCCTCGTCTGCAGCGAGGGCTGCGGGTCGAGCCTCGCGGCCGCCTCGCTGCGGGCCCTCGGCGTCCACCGGGCCACCGACCTCGCGGGCGGCTACCTCGCCTGGCGGACCGTCACCGAGGAGTCACCGGCGGCGCCACAGGACGAGGGCGGCGACCCCGAGGACGGCGGCCGCGCCGGCGTAGAGCAGCGGACCGGGAGCCCCGCCGTGGCGCACCCGTCGCCACTCCGCGGCCGCGCGTGACCTGACGTCGAGCCGGGCCGCGAGCGCGTCGACCGTGGTCGCGAGGTCCTCCCGCGTCCGCTCGATGTGGGCCTCGATCTCGGCGGGGTCGCGCTCACCGGTGGTCTGGCTCATCACTGCTCCTCGGAGGTGGTGGACGCGGCCGCGCCCGGGTGGGAACGGCGGTCGCGGAGGGTCTCGACGTCGGTCCGGACGCTGGCGACGCTGCGCCGCACCGGCGGTGGCGCCTGCGCCACCTGGCGGCGGCCGACGAGGGCGACCGCCCCGGCGACGAGGAAGAGGACGACGGCCACGAGGAGCGCGGCGAGCCAGGCGTCGACCACGAGGGCCAGCGCCAGGACGGCCGCCGCGACGAGGACGCCGAGGCCGTAGAGCGCGACGACCCCGGCGCCGCCGACCAGGCCGGCGCCGAGACCGGCGTGCCGGACGGACTCGGTGAGGTCGGCCCGGGCCAGCTCCATCTCGGAGCGGACGAGGTCGGAGACCTGCTCGCCGAGGCGGGCCACCAGCTGACCGGTCGTCGCGGTGTCGGGGGAGGCCTCGCCTCCGTGGTGCTCCGTCATGGGGACTCCTCTCGTGACCCGCGGCTCGCGGTGCCGTGGTCGCCGAGCCCCTACCCGTTCGGACCGTCGGCTACGCGGCGAGATCGGTGCCCCGCCGTCAGCGCACCGCGATCGTCGCCTCGCTCCCGCGCACGAGCTCGCCGACCACCGGGTGGCCCGGCACCTCACCCGCGACGAGCAGTCCGCCGCTGGTCTGCGCGTCGGCGAGGAGCACCAGCTCGTCCTCGGCCACCTCGCTCGCGAGGTGCGGCCGCACCCAGTCGAGGTTGCGCCGGCTGCCGCCCGGGACGAAGCCCTCGGCCAGCGCCTCGCGGGCGCCGTCGAGGTACGGCACGGCCGCGGCGTCGACGACCGCCGACACCCCGCTCGCGCGGCACAGCTTGTAGAGGTGGCCGAGCAGGCCGAAGCCGGTGACGTCGGTGGCGCACGTGAGCCCGGCCGCCAGCGCCGCTCGGGACGCGTCGGCATTGAGCGTCGTCATCGTGGCGACCGCCTCCGGGAAGGCCTCACCGGTCGCCTTGTGGCGGTTGTTGAGCACCCCGAGGCCGAGCGGCTTGGTGAGGGTCAACGGGAGGCCGGCCCGGCCGGAGTCGTTGCGCAGCAGCCGGTCCGGGTCGGCGATACCGGTGACGGCGAGTCCGTACTTGGGTTCGGGGTCGTCGATGCTGTGCCCTCCGGCGAGGTGGCAGCCGGCCACGCGGGCGACGTCGGCGCCACCGCGCAGCACCTCCGCGGCCAGCTCGAAGGGGACTCGCTCCCGCGGCCACGCGAGGAGGTTGACCGCGACGAGGGGCTCGCCGCCCATCGCGTAGACGTCGGAGAGGGCGTTGGTCGCCGCGATCCGGCCCCAGTCGTACGGGTCGTCGACGACGGGGGTGAAGAAGTCGGTCGTCAGCACCACCGCGCGTCCGGAGTCGAGCCGCACCACGGCGGCGTCGTCGCCGGTCTCGACGCCGACGAGCAGGTCCGGACCGGCCGCCGGAGTGAGCCCGGCGAGCACCCGCTCGAGCTCGCCGGGCGGTACCTTGCACGCGCACCCGCCTCCGGAGGCGTACTGGGTGAGTCGGTACGTCGCGGCGGCGGAGGTCATCCCGCCATTGTGCTGGCGGCCTGCGCCGCCCGGGCCCGCAGGCGCTCACGCTGTGGCTCGACCGTGTACTTCGGGTCGCGGGCCGAGGCCATCCCCGCCTCGAAGATGCCGAACCGGGTGAGGACCGAGGCCGCGACGCAGGCGGCCCCGGCCACGGTCGAGACCGTGCGGGAGCGGCCGCCGGCGAGCAGTGCGGCGGTGCCGCCGACCGCGGTCAGCACGCGGGCGGCTTTCATGAGTCGCCCCGGCCGACCCTCCCGGTAGGGCTCGCCGACCATCCCGAGCCGGCTCGTGAGGCGCTCGGACGCGGCGAGCTCGACGAGGGCGCCCGCGGCGAGCATCCTCCGGGCCGGTCCGGCCTGGTCGGTGGGGGTGAACATGCAGGCGAGGCCGCCGGCGGCCGTGGCGCCCGACCCGGCGAACACGAAGGGCAGCTCGCGGTGGGCGTCGTGCCAGGCGGGGACGGCCGTGTTGGCGAGCAGCGCCGCGGTGTAGGTGGCGAGGGCCGGGCCGAGCGCGGTCGCTCCCATCCCGGCCGCGCGGCCGAGGCGCGGCAGCCGTCCGGTGAGGTCGGACGCGGCTGCGGCGGCGGACAGCCCGCTGAACGGGGCGAGGATCCACGAGCCGACCGACAGCGGGGAGGTCGGCTTGAGGACGCGCAGCATGTTGAGGAACCGCTCGGGGCGGTGCAGGTCGTGAATGAGCGCGACGGTGCCGAGCCCGGCGCCGGCGCTCGCCGCCACCCGGGCCACCCGCTCGAGGTCGGGGCGACCGGTGACCGCCGCTCCCTCCGCGAGCACGGCCGAGGCGCCGGCCAACCCGCCGAGGAAGAGGTAGAGGGGGACGTCCGGCGTCTTCCACGTCGGCGGCTTGATGATCGGCCGGCCGTAGTAGGAGTCCGGGCTCGCCTCCGGCACCATCCGCTGCTCCTTCACCGGCGCCTCCCGATGAAGGAGGCGACCCCGACCCCGACCAGGCCCAGGGCCGCGGCGCCGACGTGGCGCCACATCGAGCCGAGGTCCCGGGTCGTGACGACGGGGTCCGGCGGCAGGCCGTAGACCTCCGGCTCGTCGAGGAGGAGGAAGAACGCGCCGTCGCCACCGACGCCGTCGTCGGGGTCGGCGCCGTAGAGCCGGGCGCCGTCGACCCCCTGCTCCTGCAGCTCGCCCAGCCGCCGTCCGGCCCGCTCGCGCAGCTCGTCGAGCTCGCCGTACTGGATGGACTCGGTCGGGCAGGCCTGCGCGCAGGCGGGGGTCATCCCCTCGCCGATGCGGTCGTAGCAGAGCGTGCACTTGAAGGCCCGGCCGTCGCCGGGACGGATGTCGATGACCCCGTACGGGCACGCGGGCACGCAGTAGCCGCAGCCGTTGCAGATGTCCTCCTGCACGACGACGGTGCCGAACTCGGTGCGGAACAACGACCCCGTGGGGCAGACGTCGAGGCAGGCCGCGTGCGTGCAGTGCTTGCAGACGTCCGAGGACATCAGCCACCGAACCCCGCCCTCGCCGGAGTCGGTCTCCTGGCCCGGGCCGGCGGGCGGCTCGGCGCCCCCGGGCGGGCCGATGCCGGGCATCCCGAGGTCGGTGCGCGAGGCCCGGCCGGTCGGCTGCTCGACGAACGCGACGTGCCGCCAGGTGCTGGCGCCGAGGGCCTGGGTGTTGTCGTAGGACATCCCGCTGAGCGAGAGGCCGTCCTCCGGCACGAGGTTCCACTCCTTGCAGGCCACCTCGCAGGCCTTGCAGCCGATGCACACCGAGGTGTCGGTGAAGAAGCCCATCCGCGGTGGATGGTCCTCGTGGCCGGCGTCGCCCGCCACGTCGTGGAGCGGTCCGGACAGCGAGCTGCTCATGCGTCGTCCTCCTCGGCCGGGTGGGCGCCCGAGCGGCGCCGGTAGTCCTCGACGAGGTCGAGCAGCGCCGGGCCGCGGGGGCGGCGCCCGGGCCGGATGTCGCAGGTGCCGACCTTGTCCTGGATGTGCACGTTGGGGTCGAGCGCGATGCCGACGAGGTCGTTGACCGAGTCGCCGGTGACCAGGCCGTTGGCGCCCCAGTGGTAGGGCAGCCCCACGTGCTCGACCCACTGCTCGCCGAGGCGGAGCGAGCGCATCCGTGCCGTGACCATGACCCGCGCCTCGATGGCCGAGCGGGAGGTGACGATGGTCGCCCACCCGGCGTGCTCGAGCCCGCGCTCCTCCGCCAGCCGCGGCGAGACCTCCACGAACATCTCGGGCTGGAGCTCGCTGAGGTAGGGCAGCGTGCGGGACATCCCGCCGGCGGTGTGGTGCTCGGTGAGCCGGTAGCTCGTGAACACGTAGGGGAAGACGCGGCTCTCGGTGGGGTTGATGGGGTTGGCCGGCTCCGCGACGTCCTCGAGCGCAGGGTTGCGCTGCGGCCGGTGGGCGGCGTTGCGCACGGGGGACTCGACCGGCTCGTAGAAGGTCGGCAGCGGGCCGTCGGCGAGGCCGGTCGGCACGTAGAGCCACGCCTTGCCGTCGGTCTGCATGATGAACGGGTCGCGGCCGCCGAGGGCGTCGGGCCCGGTGGCACCCTCCTCGGGGACGTGGTCCGGGGCGCGGTCGGCGACGAAGTCGGGTACGTCCTCGCCGACCCACTTCTCCTGCTCGGCGTCCCACCAGACGTACTTCTTGCGCTCGCTCCACGGCTTGCCGTCGGGGTCGGCCGAGGCGCGGTTGTAGAGGATGCGCCGGTTGGCCGGCCAGACCCAGCCCCACTCCGGGGCGACGAGCGACTGCTCCCAGTGCGGTGTGCGGCGGGCGGCCTGGTTGGTCTCGTCGGCGTACACGCCGCAGTAGATCCAGCAGCCGCACGCCGTCGAGCCGTCCGTCGCGAGCTGGGTGTAGGACGAGAGCGCGTCGCCGGAGTCGTCCCAGCCGTTGATCTCGCGCAGCACCGCCTCGGCGTCCGGCTCGTCGAGCGGGCCCTCGGTCGGGTAGTCCCAGGTGAGGTCGAGCAGCGGCCGGTCCATCTCGTCGGTCGACCCGGCGAGCTTCGCGCGGATGCGCCGCCCGAGCTCGAAGTAGAACTGGAGGTCGCTGCGGGCGTCGCCGGGGGGCTGGACCGCCTGGTGGCGCCACTGGAGCATCCGCTGGGTGTTGGTGAAGCTGCCCTTCTTCTCGACGTGCGAGGCCGCGGGGAGGAAGAACACCTCGGTCCCGATGTCCTCGGTGCGCAGCTCGCCGGACTCGATCTCCGGGCCGTCCTTCCAGAAGGTCGCGGTCTCGATCATCGTCAGGTCGCGGACGACGAGCCACTCGAGGTTGGCCAGGCCGAGCCGCTGCATCTTGCCGTTGGCCGAGCCGACCGCCGGGTTCTCGCCGACGACCAAGTACCCCGGACTACGTCCCTCGATCTGGTTGACCACCGTGTCGTAGGTGCCGTGGTGCCCGGTGAGGCGCGGCAGGTAGTCGAACCGGAACTCGTTGTCCGCGGTGGCGGAGTCACCCCACCAGGCCTTGAGCAGGCTCACCGTGTAGGCGTCCATGTTGCCCCAGAACCCGGTCGAGCCGGCGTCCTCGGCGACGAACTCCTCGAGCGAGCGGTGCTGCGCCGCGTGCGGCATCGGGATGTACCCCGGGAGGATGTTGAACAGGGTCGGGATGTCGGTGGACCCCTGGATGCTCGCGTGCCCGCGCAGCGCGAGGATGCCGCCCCCCGGGCGTCCGATGTTGCCGAGCAACGTCTGCAGGATCGAGGCCGTCCGGATGATCTGCACCCCGGTCGAGTGGTGGGTCCAGCCGACGGCGTAGCAGAACGCGCTCGTGCGCTCGCGCCCCGAGTTCTCGGTGAGGGCCTTCGCCACGCGCAGGAAGTCCTCCTCCGGCACACCGCACACCTCGGCGACGAGCTGCGGTGTGTAGCGGGCGAAGTGGCGCTTGAGGATCTGGAACACGCAGCGCGGGTGCTGGAGGGTCTCGTCGCGCTCCGGCTTCGCCTGGACGGTGGGGCCGCCGGAGCCGGTCTGCTCGGAACGGGCCGACTCGTGCTCCTCCGGCTCCTGCGAGGCGGCCGGCCCGGCCGGCTGTCCGGGGTCGCGCTCCCCGGCGGCCGGGGACTGCGGCGCGTTCTCGTACTGCCAGCTGGTGGGGTCGTACTGCTGCTTCTCGGGGTCGTAGCCGGAGAACAGGCCGTCGAGGTCCTCGGTGTCGCGGAAGTCCTCGCCGACGATGGCCGCGGCGTTCGTGTAGTGCACGACGTACTCGCGGAAGTCGAGGTCGTTCTCGAGGACGTGGTGCACGAGGCCGCCGAGGAAGGCGATGTCGGTGCCGGCTCGCAGCGGTACGTGGAGGTCGGCGACCACCGAGGTGCGCGTGAACCGCGGGTCGACGTGGATGATCGTCGCGCCCTTGCGCTTGGCCTCCATCACCCACTGGAAACCGACGGGGTGGCACTCGGCCATGTTCGAGCCCTGGATGACGATGCAGTCACTGTTGGACAGGTCCTGCTGGAAGGTGGTGGCCCCTCCCCGGCCGAAGCTCGTCCCCAGACCGGGGACGGTGGAGGAGTGTCAAATACGCGCCTGGTTCTCGATCTGCACCGCGCCCATCGCGGTGTAGAGCTTCTTCATGAGGTAGTTCTCCTCGTTGTCGAGGGTCGCTCCTCCGAGGCTCGCGATGCCGAGGGTGCGCCGGGTGCGCCGTCCCTGCTCGTCCTCCCACTCCCAGTACTCCCGGCGGGTGGCCACGACGCGGTCGGCGATCATGTCCATCG
The DNA here is from genome assembly GCA_014763705.1 of Micrococcales bacterium. Classification (GTDB taxonomy): domain Bacteria; phylum Actinomycetota; class Actinomycetes; order Actinomycetales; family Dermatophilaceae; genus Phycicoccus. Next base: position 18,065 of record JACXUW010000011.1, read on the forward strand.
CGGTGTCGAGGTCGAGGTCCTCCCACTCGGTGCCGTGCGGTCGGCGGTAGCGGACCTTCGTGACGCGGTGGTCGGACGTGACGAGCTGCGTGCTGGCACTTCCCTTGGGGCACAGCCGGCCCCGCGAGATCGGGCTTGCCGGGTCACCCTCGATCTGGGTGACCCTGCCGTCTTCGACGAACACCTTCTGCCCGCAGCCGACGGCACAGAACGGGCAGACCGAGTCGACGACTGAGTCGGCACGTGACGTGCGCGGGGTGAGCCGCTTCGTGGTGCCGGACTCGACGGCGGCGCCTCGACCGAGCCGGTCGCGGCCACGCAGCTGACGGAGCAACGGCCACTCGAGCGGTGTGGGCACGGGCTCGTCCTCTCGACGTCGCGGTGGGGGTCCTCCAGCACCGTACCGGTACCCCCTGCGCCGGTGGGGAAACCGGTGCGACCCTCTCGTGACCAGTGGCGACGGCGCGGGCTAGGGTCGGTCGCGGAGGCGTTCCTCGTCTGGTGACGGGCGCGGTCTTCAACACCGACGTGACCGGGTCACCCGGTCAGGCGGGTTCGATTCCCGTCCGCCTCCGCCAGCTTCGAGCCGCGAAGGAGCCCCGTGGACGACCGCCGCCGCGACGTGCCGCGGACCGACACCGTGCTCGCCGAACCCGTCGTCGCCGAGGCGGTGGACCGTCTTGGACGGCCGGCCGTCAAGGCCGTGGTCGCGGGCGTCCTGGAGTCCTGCCGCGCGGGCGAGGTCGCCCCCGACGGCGTCGTCGCCGAGGTCGTCGACCGGCTGCCGCCCTCGAGCACCTCGCTGCGCGCCGTGGTCAACGCCACCGGCGTCGTCGTCCACACCAACCTCGGACGGGCTCCCCTGTCGAGGGCGGCGGTCGACGCGCTGGTGCTCGCGGCCGGCGCCACCGACGTCGAGCTCGACCTCGCCACCGGCCGCCGCGGGGCGCGCGGGCGCGGGGCCCTCGCCGCCCTGCGCGCTGCGGTCCCCGACGCCGAGGACGCGCACGTGGTCAACAACGGGGCGGCGGCTGTGGCCCTCGCCGCGCGGGCGCTCGCCGCCGACCGTGAGGTCGTCGTCGCGCGGGGCGAGCTGGTCGAGATCGGTGACGGCTTCCGCATCCCCGAGCTCGTCGAGTCGCTCGGCGTGCGGCTGCGGGAGGTCGGGACGACCAACCGGGTGCGGCTGGAGGACTACGCGGCCGCGGTGGGGGAGCGCACGGCCTTCGTCCTCAAGGTGCACCCGAGCAACTTCCGGGTCGAGGGGTTCACCTCCTCGGTCGGCGTCGCCGAGCTCGCGACGCTCGGGCTGCCGGTGGTGGCCGACCTGGGCTCCGGGCTGCTGCGGCCGCACCCGCGGCTGCCGCAGGAGCCGGACGCCACGAGTGCCCTGCGCGCCGGTGCCTCGCTCGTCACCGCGTCCGGGGACAAGCTCCTCGGTGGCCCCCAGTGCGGGCTGCTGCTCGGGCGCGCCGACGTCGTCCACGCCCTGCGACGCCACCCCATGGCGCGGGCGGTGCGGGTCGACAAGCTGACCCTCGCGGCACTCGAGGCGACCCTGACCGGCCCGATCCCACCCGTGGCAGAGGCTCTCTCGCGGTCGACGGCCGACGTCGAGGCGCGTGCCCGCCGGCTGGCCGCGGCGATCGGCGGTGACGCCACGGTCGAGTCGACGGAGGGTCGGGTCGGCGGGGGAGGCGCGCCCGGCGTCCCGCTGCCGAGTGCGGCCGTGTCCCTGCCTGCCGACCTCGCCGCCCCCCTGCGGCTCGGCGAGCCCCCGGTGGTTGGACGGGTCCGGGGCGGCCGGCTCCTGCTCGACCTGCTCACCGTGCCCGAGGGTGCGGACGACGTCCTCCTCGAGGCGGTGCGCCGGGTCCGCTCGGGCGGGGTGGGCTGAGTGCACGTCGTCGCGACCGCCGGGCACGTCGACCACGGCAAGTCCACGCTGGTGCGCGCCCTGACCGGGCAGGAGCCGGACCGGCTCGCGGAGGAGGCGCGGCGCGGCCTGTCCATCGAGCTCGGGTACTGCTGGACCGACCTCCCGGGGGCCGGGGAGGTCGCCTTCGTCGACGTGCCCGGACACGAGCGGTTCCTCGGGACCACGCTCACCGGCCTCGGGCCGCTGCGCGTGGCGATGCTCGTCGTCGCGGCCGACGACCCGTGGATGCCGCAGGCCGCCGAGCACCTCGCGGCCCTCGACGCGCTCGGTGTGCGCCACGGGCTGCTCGTGGTGACCAGGGCCGACCTCGCGGACCCGGGGCCCGCGCTCGAGCGGGCCCGGGGCGAACTGGCCGGGACCTCACTGCGGGACGCCCCGTCCGTGTGCGTCAGCGGACGCACCGGTGCCGGCCTGGACGGGCTGCGGCGCGCGCTCGTCGAGGTGCTGCGGTCGGTGCCCGCCCCGGACCCCGACGCGGACGTCCGGTTCTGGGTCGACCGCCGGTTCGGGGTGCGGGGTACCGGCCTCGTCGTCACCGGCACCCTCGCCGCGGGCACGGTGCGCCCCGGGACGCTGCTCGAGGTCGACGGGGAGGCGGTTCGCGTGCGTGGAGTCGAGGCGCTCGGCCGGGCCCGCGGGGCGGTCGCGGCGCCCGCGCGCGTCGCGCTCGACCTGGGCGGCCGCGCCCCGGAAGCCCTCCGGCGTGGCGCCCAGCTGGTCACGCCCGGGTCGGTCCTCCACGCGGCGGAGGTCGACGTGCGGGTGTGGCCCGAGGAGGTCCCGACCCGGCGGCCCGTCCTCCACGTCGGCACCGACCACGTCGAGGTGCGCGCCCGTCCGCTCGGCCCGGGCCTCGTGCGGCTGCGACCGTCCCGGCCGGTCCCGCTGCGGGTCGGCGACCGTGCGGTGCTGCGCGACCCCGGGAGCCGTCGGGTCTGGGGCGTGGAGGTGCTCGACCCGCTCCCACCGCCGTTGGACCGGCGGGGGGCGGCCACCGTCCGGGCCGGGGTCCTCGCCGGCCACGACGGTTCGGTCGCCGACGAGCTGCGACGCCGCGGGGTGGTCGCGCGGGGACTGCTCCGGCGGCTGGGCGTCGTCGGCGACCCGCCGGCCGGCACGCTGCTCGCCGGGGACCTGTTGCTGTCCGCCGAGCGCGTCGAGGCGCTGCGCGAACGACTGGTCGCCGCCGTCCGCGACGCCGGGCCGGCCGGCCTCGCACCCACCGCCGCGGCGCGGATCCTCGGGGTGGACGACGTGGGGGTGGTCTCAGCGCTCGCGAGGCCTCCGCTCCGCGTCCACGGTGGACGCGTGGTCCTCGGCGCGGAGGACGGGGTCCCGGCGGCGGATCGTCGGGCCCTCGAGCTCCTGGCCGCCGACCTCGAGGCCGACCCGTTCGCCGCCCCGACCGCCGAGCGGCTGCGCGAGCTCGGGCTGGTCGGTCCGCGGCTGGACGCCCTGGTCAGGGAGGGCCGCCTCGAGCGGGCCGGCCGCGGAGTCGTGCTGCTCCCCGGCAGCACGGACGAGGCGGTGCGCCGGCTCGCCGCGCTCGAGCAGCCGTTCACCGTCGCGCAGGCGCGCGAGGCCCTCGGCACGAGCCGGCGGGTCGTCCTGCCGCTGCTCGCGCACCTCGACGCCGCCGGGGTCACCGCACGGCTGCCCGACGACCGTCGCCGAACGGTCGGTGTGAGCGCCGCGCGAGCGGGGAGGGGAGCCTCGTGACACGCCGCCCGCGGCCGGCGACCGTCCTCAGCGATGTCCTCCAGATCGCGAAGGCGGCGGGCGCCGCGGTCCTCGCGTGGGAGCTCGCCGACGGGGTGCTGGCGCTCGACGACGCCTTCCTCGCGCCCTGGGCGGCCCTGCTCACCGTCCACGCGACCGTCCTGCGGAGCGTCCGGCGCGGCGTGGAGACCATCGCCGCGGTGGCCCTCGGGCTCGTCCTCTCCTTCGTGGCTGTCCTGGTGCTGGGGGCGGACACCGTCTCCCTCGCGCTCGCCGTGGGCGTCGGGCTGGCCCTCGGCCGCCTCCCGTGGTTGCGCCACGAGTCGGTGACGGCCGCCGTCACCGCCCTGTTCGTCATCACGCTCGGGGAGACCAGCTCGGAGGGGCACGCGATGGCTGTCCTCCCGGACCGGTTCGCCGACTCCGCGATCGGTGTCGTCGTCGCCGTCCTCGTCAACCTCGTCGTCGTCCCGCCGCTGGACCAGCGCAGTGTCAACCTCCAGATCGACGAGGTCGACCGCAGCATCGGGGCCCTCCTCGTCGACATCGGGGAGGGGCTGCGGACCGGCTGGACGGCGGAGGACGCCGGGGACTGGATCGACCGGACCCGCTCGGTCGATGCCACGCTGGTGCACGCGCGGTCGCTCCTCAGCTTCTCCGACGAGAGCCGCCGGTGGAACCCGCGGCGCAGGCGCCACCCCGTCACCGTCCCGACGTCGTCCGGAGAGGTGCTCGACCGGCTCGAGGAGGGGGTCGCCCAGGTGCGGGGCATCGCGCGTCACCTCCGGGAGGCGGCCCGCTCCTCCGGTGTCGCGGACGCGCACTTCCGGGAGCGGCTGGGGTCTCTCCTCGGTGCGCTGGGGCAGCGGGTGGCCGTGCCCGGCGCCTCCGTGGTCGGGCTGCGCGAGGAGCTCACGGATCTGGCCACGGACCTCGCCGACGCCCACCTGCCTGCCCGCACCTGGCCCCTGTACGGGGCCCTGCTCGCGAACACGCTGACGGTGGTGGACGTCGTGGACGACGTCGCGACCGCGCCCGGGGTGCGCGGGCGAGCGGTCCGCTCCGGCACCTAGGCCGTCGACGGCCTGCCGACGGGCCGCCACGAGGAGAGGACTGCCAGGGCGAGCGCCACCTCGGCGAGGTCACCGAACCAGTACATGAGCTGGGCGCCGGCCATCCGCTCGTCCGCGGGCCCCGGCACGTCGACGAGCAGCCCGGCGTAGAGCAGCTGGGCGAGGACCGCGTGGGCCGCGACCGCCACCCCGAGGACAACCAGCCGCTGCGGCACGGAGGGACGGTCGGGAACCGGGTCCGGCCCGGCGACCGACCAGGCGAACAGGCAGCCGGCGAACAGGACGTGCACGTGGACGAGCACGCCGACCGCCGGCGAGGTCGTCATCGCTCGGTAGAGCGGCGTGCAGTAGAGGACCCACAGCCCGCCGACGTCGAGGAGCAGGGCCAGCCACGGGACGGTGAGCGCGCGTACCGGGCGGCTGCGCAGGACCCGCACGAGGGCGACCGCCCGCGCGGTGGGCAGCGCGCGCAGGGCCAGGGTGACCGGGGCCCCGAGGACGAGGGCGACCGGTGCGAGCATCCCGACGAGGAGATGGACCACCATGTGGCCCGCGAAACCGCCGAGCGCAGACCCCGCGGGACCGGCCAGGACCACGAGCCCGGCGCCGAGGAGGAAGGAGCAGGTGCGAGGGACCGGCCAAGGCCGTCCGCGCTGGTGGGCGGCCCCCCGGAGCACGGCCCAGGCGAGCACCGCCACCCCGACCAGTGCGTCGAGGGCGAGGGCCGGGGCGGGGATGCCCGGCGTCACGCGTCCACGTGCTCCGGGAGCTTCCCGGCCGGCCGAGCGGTCCGGGCCAGGACGGCGCCGACGACGACGAGGACGGCTCCGAGGGCGAGGAAGGCGAGGTCCCACCACAGCTGGTGCGGACCGGAGCGGACGTGGTGGACGGCGAGCACCTGGTGGTCGAGGAGGCCCTCCACGAGGTTGAACAGCCCCCACCCGGCGAGCACCCAGCCCCAGAG
>JACXUW010000349.1 GCA_014763705.1 Micrococcales bacterium
TTCCCGCCCCATGCCGGAGACCCCGGGGTCGCCGGGGAACGGTTCCGGCGCGACCCCGGGGCTTCCGGTGCGGTGCTCGATCGTGCCGCCCTACCTGCTCGCCGCGCTCGCCGCCTCCGGGGACGACCACGTCGCGGCCCGGGCGGCCGAGGCGCTGCGGCTCGACGAGTCGCTGCGGCGTGGCCGGGTCACCGCCGAGGCGCGCCCGGGCGGCCGCACGACGCTGCCCGGCGCCACCCCGGGAACGGACTCCGGGCCGCAGCGCACCATCCACGACGCGCAGCACGCCACGGCGCTGCCCGGGCCGGTCGTGCGCGAGGAGGGCGCGCCGCCCACCGCCGACACCGCGGTCACCGAGGCGTACGACGGCCTCGGCGCCACGTGGCAGCTGTGGCAGGACGCCTACGCCCGGAACTCGTTGGACGGCAAGGGACTTCCGCTCGTCGCCAGCGTCCACTACGGCCGGGACTACGACAACGCCTTCTGGGACGGCACCCAGATGGTCTTCGGCGACGGTGACGGCGTCGTCTTCCTCGGCTTCACCCGCAGCCTCGACGTCATCGGGCACGAGCTCGCGCACGGGGTCACCCAGTACACCGCCGGCCTCACCTACCAGGGCCAGTCCGGCGCGCTCAACGAGTCGGTCTCCGACGTCTTCGGTTCCCTCGTCAAGCAGCACTCGCTCGGGCAGGACGCCGCGCAGGCCGACTGGCTCATCGGCGCCGAGCTCCTGGCGCCCGGCGTCAAGGGGGTCGCCCTGCGCTCGATGGCCGCCCCGGGCACCGCCTACGACGACCCCCGGCTCGGCAAGGACCCGCAGCCCGCGCACCTGCGCGACTACGTCGACACCACCGACGACAACGGCGGCGTACACATCAACTCGGGCATCCCGAACAAGGCCTTCCACGACCTCGCCGTCGCCCTCGGCGGCAACGCCTGGGAGGTCGCCGGCCGGGTCTGGTACGACACCCTGACCGGCGAGATCCGCGCCGACTGCGACTTCGCGACGTTCGCCGGACTCACCGTGGCCGCCGCGACGGCCCGGTTCGGCGACGGCTCGCGCGAGGCGGACGCCGTCACCGCCGCCTGGGAGGGCGTCGGCGTCACGCCCCTCGCGGCGGGCGGGTCCGGTGGGTCCGGCGGGACCGGCGCGCCCGAAGTCCCCGAGACCCCGGCCGAGCCCGCCCCCGGCCCGGCACCCGCGCCGGGCACGCAGGTCGAGCTGCGGCGCACCGGCGGGTTCGCGGGGCGCACCCGGGCCCGCACCGTCGCCCTCGGCGAGCTGCCCCACCCCGACACCGCCGCGTGGCAGGACCTCCTCGCCACCGACCGCCTCCAGGCCCTCGCGGCGGCCGTCGAGCGCGACTACCCGGACGCGTACTGCTACGGCGTGCGCTGCCCGGTGCCCGCGGTCGACGTCGTCATCCCGGAGCCGGCGCTCTCCGACGACGTCCGCGACCTCTTCGAGCGCACCCTGCGCGGCGCGTCCGACGACTGAGGGCGACCGCCCCGACACACGCGCCCGTCGCCGTGGCGGATGGGACGGACGGTGCAGGAGGCATCGTTCGTTCGGACCGAAGGCCGCGCCGACGGGTGGAGTGACCCCGGCGCAGTGCCGCCGCGGCGCGCCGGCCTCGGCACAGTGGAGGGACTCTCGCTCCCGCGTCCGACCCCACCCCGGCCGGTCGCCCGCCCGAAACGGACACCACCGTGCATCAACCGCCTCCCGGCACCCGTCCGCCCGCCGACCCCGTGCCGACCCCGGCCGCGCCCGCCCAGCGGGGCACGCCGAGCCGGCGCCCGGGCCCGGCCTCCGGCCCGCGCGCGCACGTGCGCGAGCTGCTCGGCAGCGCGCTCGTCGGCATCGCGGCCCGCCGCCGGGTCGACCCCGACCACGTCGGCCGGATCCGGGTCACCTCGGCGACCGGTGGCGCCCCGCTCGTCGTGCGCGACGACGGGGTCGGGTTCACCGCGCAGGAGGTCCGCTGGCTCGACGCGACCCCGGGGAGCCACGACCACGGCCCGGTCCGCGAGGGGCTGCGCCGCTACGAGAGCGCCCTGCTCGCCGCCTTCCACGTCGCCGACGTCGTCGAGCTGCGCACCCGCTCGGCCCTGGTCCCGATGGCCCCGACGATGCGCTGGGTCGGGCTCGCCGACGGCACCGTGCGGGTCACCCTGGCCGAGGAGCCGCTCGAGGAGCCGGGCACCGAGATCCGCCTGCACCCGCGCGCCGCGACCCGCTCGTGGTGCACCCCGGAGACCACCCTCGAACACGTCCTCGACGTCGCCGACCAGCTGCCGGTGGCGGTCGAGGTCGACGGGGTCGAGGTCTCCGGCCGCGCCACCCTCTGGGAGCGTCCGGCCGCCGAGCAGGCCGAGTGGTGCCGCCAGCGGCTCGGCCTCGACCCGCTGCTCGTCCTGCCCGTCCCCTCCTCCGTCGCCGGCGTCCGTGCCGTGGCCGCGGTGCTCCCCTACCGGACCCAGCCCGGCGCGCGCAGCGCCCACCGGCACTACGTGCGCGGGATGCTCGCGGCCGAGGGCACGACCGAGGTCGTCCCCGGCTGGGTCGGCTTCTGCCATGTCGTCGTCGACGACGCCCGCGACATCCTCACCGACCCCGCGCACGACGACGCGACGGTCGCCGAGCGCCTCGGCCGCTCGCTCCTCGCCCAGCTCGTCCTCCTCGGGGCCGAGCAGCCCGCGCTGTTCCGCGAGGTGCTGGCCCTCCACGGCGACGCCCTCGTCCGGCGCGCGCTCGAGAGCCGTGACCTGTTCGACCTCGTCCGCTCCACGGTGCCGCTGCCGACGACACTCGGCGACCTCACCCTCGACGCTCTCGCGGGGGTCGCCGGTGTCGTCCCGTTCACCGACGACCCCTCGATGTGGGATGCCGTGCGCGACAGCGCTGCCCGCGACGGCGTGCTCGTCGTCGACGCGACGGCCACGCACGTGCGGACCCTGCTCGAGGGCCTCGACGCGGTCGAGGTACCGGTGCCGCGGGTGGCCCGGCTGCGGGAGAGCGACCTCGTCGTCCTCGGCGTCGCGTCCTGACCGACGGCCTCCCCGCCGGCCTTCTCGCCGTCCCCCGGGCTGCCTCTCGGCCGTCCCGGAGCGCCGGCCTCAGCGCGCGTGCAGCGACGCCCGGAGCATCCCCAGCACGGTGTCGGCGCGGTCGACGTCGACGTCGGTCACCGTCAGCACGACGACGCCCTTCGGCCCGATGACCGTGAGCTGGCGCCCGGTCGCCGTGTTCGTGTCGACCGGGAGGGTGTAGCCGGTGACGTGGCCCCGGCCGACGGGGGTGGTCACCTCCTCGTAGGAGGCGACCGTGGAACCGATCATCTTCAGCACCATCCGGGTCTGCGCCTCGGTGGGCATCACCTCAAGCGGCAGGGTCTGCACGTTGAGGTTCGGGGCGAAGCCGCGGCTCGGCGGCCCGAAGACGGCCACGTCGACGCTGTGCGCCGCCGCCTTGACCTGGGCGACCGGCAGGTTCATCTGCTGCGCGATGCGAGCGAGCGCGTCCTGGTCACCGCTCTCGAGGACCTTGGTGAGCTCGAGGACCTTCCAGTCCTCGGGGACCGCGAACCGCAGCCCCGAGCGCTCGCCGGTGACCCACTGGGTGCCGGGAGGGGCGGACGGCTCCGCCGACGGGGAGGGCGTCGGCTGTGCCGGGCTGGCGCTGGCGACCGGCGGCTGTGGGATCGGCGGCGGTCCGGCCCCGACCGGCGGTGGGG
>JACXUW010000350.1 GCA_014763705.1 Micrococcales bacterium
GGGGCCGGTGGCGCTGCGGATCGGGCCGCGCGAAACCGTGGCGGTCACCGGGCCGTCGGGCCACGGCTGCTCGTCGGCCGCGCGGGCGACCTCGTCCGCGGTGAGCACCCCGAGGGCCGTTCCCGGGTCGGTCGGGACGCCCATGAGCGTGCCCGTGGGGAGCGGGCGAAGGGCCCCTCGGCTCCACAGCGCGGCCGACGTGGTCGCGGGGGCCACGAGGTCGGCCTCGTCGATGCCGACCCGACGGGCCAGCCCCACGGCCTCGGGGCGCACTGCGAGGAGGGACTCGGCGCCGACGTCGACGAGGTGCCCGGCGACCGGTTCGAGGCGCAGCTTGCCACCGAGGCGGTCGCCCGCCTCGAGGACGGTGACGTCGACGTCCGGGAGAGCCTCGAGGACCTCGAGCGCCGCGGTCAGGCCGGCGATGCCGCCACCGACGACGGCGACGTGGGGCCGGGTCGGGACGGGGTCGGACACGCCCACCAGCCTCTCACGCGGCCTCGGCCCGGCTCCGGCCAGGGCTGCCGTCCCGACGGCGCGGGATGCCGCCCCGGCCCACCGCGTGACCGGCCCGAGGCGCACTCGTGACCGGATCGAGACGCGGGACCGGGAACTCCGGCGGCCCGGGCGGCGCCGAACGCTCGACCGAGCCACCGACGAAGGAGTCACCGTGAGCGCCAGCACCCGTCCCCCGTCCCGCCGCCTCGCCGCGGCCCTCGCCGCGGGAGCCCTCGCCGTCAGCGCCCTCGGGGCGTGCAGCGGGGGGAGCAGCGGGGACTCCGCCGCCGGCGGCGCCGCCGCGGTCTCCCCCGGGTCGGCCGGCGCCGTGGACTCGACCGCCGTCCCGGCGCCTGACAAGGCGGCGGACGCCGCCACCTCGGCGAACGGCACCCGCCGGGCGGCCGGCACGGACACCACCTCGGTCGCCGCGGCCGTGGCGCAGCGCAAGCTCGCCCGCCGGGCCGACGTCGCCCTCGAGGTGAAGGACGTGCCGAAGGCGGCCTCGGCACTGCGCGGCATCGCCACCGGGGCCGGCGGGCTCGTCGTCGCCGAGGAGGTCTCGAGCAGCCCCGACCCCGCGCACGACACCCGCGGCGCGGCCTGGGGCACGCTGACCATCTCGGTGCCGACCGCCAAGCTCGACGCCACCCTCGACGAGGTCGCCAGGGTCGGCACCGTCCTCTCCCGGCAGTCGAGCACCGACGACGTCACCGCGCAGTACGTCGACACGAGCGCCCGCGTGGAGACGATGCGGGCGAGCGTCGAACGGGTCCGCGCGCTGATGGGCAAGGCGGACAAGCTGGCCGACGTCGTCAACCTCGAGGCCGAGCTGTCCCGCCGGCAGGCGGACCTCGAGGCCCTCGAGCAGCAGCTCGCCGCGCTCGACGACCAGGTGTCGCTCTCGCCGGTCACGGTCCGGCTGAGCACCCCCGGCGCCGAGACCGCACCCGCCGAGGACCCGACCGGCTTCGTCGCCGGCCTCACCGCCGGCTGGGACGCGTTCACCCGCTCGGTGCAGCTCGTCCTCACCCTCCTCGGCGCGCTGCTGCCGTTCGGCGTGGCCGCCGCCGTGGTCGTCCTCCCGCTGCTCGCGTGGTGGCGTCGCCGTCGCGCCGGCGTGACCCCCGTCGCCGCACCCACCCCGCCGGCCGCGCCGAGCGCCTGACGTCCGGGCCGGTCACGGCACGAGGTCGAGGGCCCACCGCGTCTCGCCGTCGACCTCGACGTGGGTCGGCCCCATCCCGAGGGCCGTGGCGACCCGCTCCGAGGGCCGGTGCCCCGGACGCACGTGCGCCACGGCCCGGCGGACGCCGCGTCGCCGGACCTCGTCGAGCACCAGCGTCGCGGCCCGGCGGGCGAGCCCGCGTCGCTGCCACGGCACGCCGACCACCCACGCGAGCTCGGCGGTCCGGCCGTGGTCGGTCACCGTCGCCTGGACGAACCCGACGAGCCGCCCGGCAGCGACGTCCTCGACCACCCACGTGTGCCACTCCTCCGCCGGGTCCGGCGATCCCTCGGCCTGACGGGCGTAGCGGTCGCGCAGCGCGCCGGCGTCCGGCGCCGACCCTCCGGTGACGGCGTACAGGGACGGGTCCCCGAGGACGTCGGCCATCTCCGCCGCGTGCTGCGGACCCACGGCGAGCAGCCGCAGCCCGTCGCCCTCGAGGGTCGGGGTCCGCGGTCCGGCGGGTCTGCTCACCCGGTCGGCGCGTCGGCGGCGAGCACCTGCTCGCGGAGGATGTCGGCGTGCCCTTCGTGCTGGGCCAGCTCGCGCAGCAGGTGCAGCCAGACCCAGCGCAGGGGCAGCGGACCGCGGCGGTTGCCGAGGACGAGCTGGTCGAGCCCGACGTCCGCGCAGATCGACCGGGCCGCGTCGCAGGCGGCGGCGTGCTCCGCGAGGACGGACGCCACCGTGTCGTCGGCGGTGAGCACGAAGGAGTCCTCGGCCGCGGCGGGCAGACCGAGGTCGACCCGGTCGCGCCGCAGCACCGCCTCCTCCGACCAGACCCGCTCGACGAAGGTGGCGTGCTTGACCAGCCCGAGGAGGGTCGTCGCCGACGGGACGAGCCGACGCCTGGCCTGCTCCTCGGTCAGCCCGTCGAGGCAGGCGCGCAGCCCGGCCCGGTGCTCGTCGATGAACGCCTCGAGCATCGCCTTCTCGTCGGCCGCGAGGACCGCGGGGTCGAGGGTCACCGGGCCGACACCTCGTGGACGAGTGCGACGACGCGGGTCAGGACGTCCGGGTCGGCCGACGGCGGCACCCCGTGGCCGAGGTTGAACACGTGCCCCGGCGCGGCGCGGCCCTCCTCGACGATCTCGCGCACGCGCTGCTCGAGCGGCTCCCACGGGGCGAAGAGCAGGGCGGGGTCGAGGTTGCCCTGCAGCGCCCAGCGGCCGCCGGTGCGCTCGAGGGCGTCGGTGAGCGACACCCGGTGGTCGACGCCGACGACCTCGGCGCCCGCCTCCCCCATGAGGGTCAGCAGCTCACCGGTGCCGACGCCGAAGTGGATGCGTGGCACGTCGAGGTCGGCGACGGCGGCGAGCGCCGTGGCCGAGTGCTCGGCGACGAACCGCGTGTAGTCGGCGCGGCTCAGCGCTCCGGCCCAGGAGTCGAACAGCTGGACCGCCGAGGCCCCGGCCGAGGCCTGCACCCGCAGGAACGCCCCGGAGATCCGGGCCAGCCGGGCGCAGAGGTCGTGCCAGAGCCCCGGGTCCCCGTGCATGAGGGCCTTGGTGCGCTCGTGGGTGCGCGACGGACCTCCCTCGACGAGGTAGGACGCGAGCGTGAAGGGTGCCCCGGCGAACCCGATGAGCGGCGTCGCGCCGAGCTCGGCGATGAGCATCCGCACCGACTCGGTGATGTCCGGGACGTCCTCGGGCAGGAGGTCGCGCAGCCGCTCGAGGTCGGCGCGGGTGCGCACGGGCTCGGCGACGACCGGACCGACGCCGGGCACGATGTCGAGGTCCACGCCGACGGCGGCGAGCGGGACGACGATGTCGGAGAAGAAGATCGCGGCGTCCACGCCGTGCCGACGAACCGGCTGGAGGGTGATCTCGGTGACGAGGTCCGGCCGGCGGCACGACTCGAGCATCCCGACGCCCTCGCGGACCTTCCGGTACTCGGGCAGCGAGCGACCGGCCTGGCGCATGAACCACACCGGGGTGTGGGCCACGGGCAGGCCTCGGGCGGCCCGGACGAGGGTGGAGTCGGAGGCGGGAGCGGCGGCCGGG
>JACXUW010000351.1 GCA_014763705.1 Micrococcales bacterium
CCGTCGAGGAGGGCGCGCGCGGCGGCCTCGGAGGCCGGCTCGGCCAGGTCCGCCGCCTCCCGCAGCACCGCGAGGTCGAAGCCCTCGGCGGCGAGCCGCGCGGGGTCCCAGCGGGCCAGCCGTTCGGCGCCGGCCTCGGGGTGGAACTGGACGCCCCACGCGCGCTCGCCGACCTGGAAGGCCTGGTGCGGGCAGGTGTCGGACTCGGCCAGGTGCACGGCGTCCGGCGGCAGCGCGACGACCTCGTCGCGGTGGTGCTCGACGGCCGGGAAGACCACCGGCAGCCGCCCGAGCAGCGGGTCGTCCTCGGCCGCGGGCAGCCGCCGGATGCGCACCGAACCGTGCTCCGGTCGCCCCGAGTCGGCGACGACCGTGCCGCCCGCGACGTGCGCGAGGAGCTGGGCACCGAGGCAGACGCCGAGCAGCGGGACGCCGTCGGCCACCGCGGCCCCGGCCAACCGGCGCTCGGTCGGCAGCCACGGCGCCCGCTCGTCGGCATCCGGCATGACGCCGCCCCCGAGGAGGAGGATGCCGTCGTACCCGGTCGGGGCGTCGGGGACGTCGGGGCCGTCGACGACCTCGAGCCGGACGCCCGCCTCCTCGAACCAGCCGGCGAAGCGGGCCGGGCCGCTGTCCGGGTCGTTGCGCACCGCGAGGACGACCGGTGCGGTCGGGTCAGGCCGCGGCACCGGCCACCTCCTCCGCCGGGCCGGCCTCGCGGCGCCGCTCGAGCCAGCGCATCGCGGGGGTCGCGAGCACGCCGTGGACCAGCACCGAGAGGGCGACGGTGAACCCGACGGTCGACCACAGCCAGCGTTCCTCGGTGAAGGACGCGGTCCCGGCGGCGAACGCGAGGTAGTACAGCGAGCCGACCCCGCGGACCCCGAAGAACGCGACGACGAGTCGCTCGCCGCGCGTGAGTCCGGCGGTGCGGCCGTTGCCCCGGGAGCCGACGAAGGCCAGCCATCCCGCGACCGGTCGCACCACGAGCACGAGCGTCACGCCGACGACCACCCCGCGCCAGTCGAGGTTGGCCAGCAGGCCGGTCGTCACGGCGAACCCGAGACCGAGGAGGAGGACGAGGGTGAGGAGGGTCTCGAGCCGCTCGACGACGTCGTGCATGTGGAGGTGGTACTCCGAACGCCGCTCGACCGACCGGATGGTCACCGCGCAGGCGAAGACGGCGAGGAAGCCGTACCCGTGCACGACCTCGGCGGCGCCGTAGGCGAGCAGGAGCGCGGACAGCGCGAGCAGCGGCTGGCCCACCTCGGCGAGGCGGAGCGACGGACTGGGGGCGCGGAAGGCGAGCCGGGCGAGGGCCCAGCCGAGGACCACCCCGACGAGGACGCCGACGACGACCTTCCCGACCAGCTCCCACCCGATCCAGCGCCACAGCCCGCCGGCCGGCGCTCCGGCGGCGAGGAAGACGGCAGCCCACACGAACGGGAAGGCGAGGCCGTCGTTGAGGCCGGCCTCGCTGGTGAGGGCGAAGCGCACCTCGTCGTCCTCGTCGAGCTCGTCCTCCTCGCCCTCGAGCGTCGGTCCCTCGACCTGGACGTCCGAGGCGAGGACCGGGTCGGTCGGGGCGAGGACGGCGCCCAGGAGGAGTGCGGCGGGCGGCGCGACCCCGAGCGGGCCCCACGCCAGCAGCGCGACCGCTCCGATGCTCAGCGGCATCGCGATGCCGAGCAGCCGCCAGGTCGGCGACCAGGTCGCCCACGAGGCCCGCAGGCCGGGACGCAGCGGACGGTCGAGGGCCAGCCCGACGCCCATGAGGGCGACGAGGACGGTGACCTCGGTGAGGTGCTCGATCCACGGCCGGGCGGCGACCGGGTCGAGGCGCAGGGAGCCGGACATCGGCCCGGTGCCGAGCAGGAGGCCGACCGCGACGAGGACGATGGGGGCGGACAGGGCCCACCGGTGGAGCACCTGCGGGAGGACCGCGGCGAGGAGCAGCGCC
This sequence comes from Micrococcales bacterium, assembly GCA_014763705.1. GTDB lineage: Bacteria > Actinomycetota > Actinomycetes > Actinomycetales > Dermatophilaceae > Phycicoccus. Next base: position 1,961 of record JACXUW010000351.1, read on the forward strand.
CCACCGAGCAGGACGTAGACGAGCTCGGGTCTCACGGGGTGGCGGCGCCGACGTCGTGGAGGTGGTGCGCGAGGTCGTGCAGGCCGTAGCGCCCGAGGGTCAGGGTCGTGAACCGCGAGCCGTCGGAGCGGGTGGCGGTGCGGGACCACGCGACGTCCTCGACGCCGGCGAACCGGGTGGCCAGCGCGGCGGCCGCGGTCGCGACCTCACCGGCGACGGTGGCGGGGTCCTGCTCGCCGTAGCGGTCGGCGACCGCCGTCTCGTCCTGGTCCCAGTTGGCGAAGGTCGGGTCGTCCTCGGTGAGGAGCAGCGCCAGGCGCTCGTCGAAGATCCGGCAGACGTCGCGGACGTGGCAGGCGTACTCGAGCGGTGACCACGTCGCCGGGTCCGGCCGGCGGGTGGCGTCCGGGGAGGCGAGGACCTGCGGCCACGGGTCGGTGGCGGCGAGGACGAGCCGCGCGACGTCGTCCGCGGGGACGGCGGCGGCCTCGAAGCCGCAGTCGGGGCAGGGGCGCTCGAGGACCCACGTCCAGTCCTTGGTGTCCGGCTCGACGGCCGTCTCCGGGCGCTGGTTCATGTCTGCAGACTACGGCGGTCGCACCGGGGGGCCGACGCTCATGTACCTTCCCGTGTGTGTCGGGCGAGCAGTGGACGTGGGTGGGCATCGGTGTCGCCGTGCTGTTCGCCCTCGTCGGTGCGTTCCTCGTGCTCTCCGCGCGCGAGCCGGGCCGGCACGCCGCGACGCCCCGTCCCTCGCGTGACGCGTTCCGCCGGCCCGACGACGAGCCGCCGCCCCGCAAGCGCGTCGCCGTCGTCGTCAACCCCACGAAGTTCGACGACCTCGACGGGGTGAAGGCCACCCTGGCGAAGGTGTGCGCGGCGAACGACTGGGCCGAGCCGGAGGTGCACGAGACGACCCCGCACGACGTCGGCTTCGGCCAGACGCGGGCGGCGCTCGCGGACGGCGTCGACCTCGTCTGCGCGCTCGGGGGTGACGGCACGGTCCGCGCCGTGGCGCAGGAGATGGTCGGCTCGGGGGTGCCGCTCGGCCTGCTGCCGGGCGGGACGGGCAACCTCCTCGCCCGCAACCTCGAGATGCCGGTCGACGACCTCGAGCGGGCGATGACGGTCGCCCTCACCGGACGCAACCGGCACGTCGACGCGGCGTGGCTCACCCTCGACCCCGAGCACCTGGAGCTCGAGGAGGGCGCCGGCGAGGGCTCATCCGCGGGTGAGCGGCGGCACGCGTTCTTCGTCATGGCCGGCCTGGGCCTGGACGCGGCGATCATGGACTCGACCTCCGAGCAGCTGAAGTCGCGCATCGGGTGGGGGGCGTACGTGCCGGCCGGGCTGCGCCACATGCTCACGGAGCGGTTCAAGGTCACGCTGACCACCGACGGCGGACCGCCCGAGTCCCAGCGGGCCCGGATGGTCGTCATCGGCAACTGCGGCAAGATCACCGGCGGCATCGACCTGCTCCCGGACGCCGAGCCGGACGACGGCACCCTCGACGTCATCGTGCTCGCGCCGCGCGGGGTCGCCGCGTGGGCGTCGGTGGCCGCCCGGGTCATCACCCGCAGCGACCGCACCAGTGCGACGCTGTCCCGCTACCGGTGCCAGACGGCGACGGTGGAGGTCGACGAGCCGCAGCGGGTGAGCATCCTCAACCACCTTCCGGTCACCGTCGAGCGCATCGACTCGTCCCGTGACGGCCGCGTCACCGTGGCCTGCCGCCTGGTCGACGGGCAGCTGCTGCTGGCCGAGA
>JACXUW010000012.1 GCA_014763705.1 Micrococcales bacterium
CGGCGGGCGCGGCCGGGGCGGCCGTGACGGCGGGCGGGGCCCGGGTCGCGGAGGCCGGGACGGCGCCCGGGGTGGCCAGGCCCGCGGCGAGCGCTCCGAGGACCGCGCTCCGCGCTCCGGCGAGGGCGCGGACCGCCCCCGGCGCAACCGCAACCGCCGCCGCACGCGCGGCGGCCGTCCGGCCGGTGAGGGCGCGCAGGGCTGAGCACGACAGCAGGCCGGGGGCTCATGACGGATGTCATGGGTCCCCGCTGCGTTTCCTGACTGACTGGAGGGGTACCCCGACCACCACCGGGAAGGATCCCCCATGTCGACCTCCACGACCACAGAGCCGGCCCAGGACGAACATCAGCTGAAACGCCACGTCGGCAGCATCGGGCTGCTCTTCGCGAGCATCGGCTCGATCATCGGCTCGGGCTGGCTCTTCGGGGCCATGAACGCGGCGCAGACGGCCGGTCCCGCGGCGGTCATCTCGTGGGCTCTCGGTGGGGTGATGATCCTCTTCATCGGTCTCTGCTACGCCGAGCTGGGGACGATGTTCCCGCTCTCCGGCGGAGTGGTCCGCTTCCCGCACATCTCCTTCGGGTCGACGGCCAGCTTCGTCACCGGCTGGATCACCTGGGTCGCCTGCCTGAGCGTCGCCCCGATCGAGGTCGAGGGCGCGCTGCAGTACGCGACGAAGTACGCGCCGTTCACCGAGAAGCACACGGTCACCGACGGGGCCACCGTGCACACCCTCACCGGGCTGGGCCTCGTCGTGGCGGTCGTGCTCATGGCCGTCTTCGTCGTCATCAACTACGTCGGCGTGCGCTGGTTCGCCCGGATCAACACGATCCTCGTCTGGTGGAAGCTCGCGATCATCACGATCGTCGTCCTCGCCTTCCTCTTCACCTCCTTCCACGCCGGCAACTTCACCTCGCAGGGCTTCAAACCGCAGGGCTGGCACGGGGTGTTCACGGCCATCGCCACGTCGGGCATCGTCTTCAGCTTCCTCGGCTTCCGGCAGGGCATCGAGCTCGCCGGCGAGACCGACAACCCCCGCCGCAACGTGCCGCTCGCCGTCATCGGCTCGGTGCTGGCGACCGGGGTCATCTACGTTCTCCTGCAGGTCGCCTTCATCGGCGCGCTCCGTCCCCAGGACTTCGCGAACGGCTGGGGCTCGGTCAGCTTCACCGACGACTTCGGCCCGCTCGCCGCGATCGCCTCCTTCCTCGGCCTCGCGTGGCTCGCCGTCCTCCTCTACGTCGACGCGGTGGTCTCCCCCGCCGACACCGGGCTGATCTACATCACGGTGACCGCCCGCATCTCGCACGCGATGTCGCGCAACGGCAACGCCCCCCGAGCGCTCAGCCGCACGACCGACCGCGGCGTCCCCCTCGTCAGCATGCTCCTCGCGTTCGTCGTCGGGCTCTTCCTCTTCCTGCCGTTCCCCAGCTGGCAGCAGCTCGTCGGGTTCATCACCTCGGCCACCGTGCTCTCGTTCGGCTCCGGCCCGCTCGTGCTCGCCGCGCTGCGCCGCCAGCTGCCCGACCACGAGCGCACCTTCCGGGTGCCGGGCGGGCACGTCATCCCGTTCCTCGCGTTCTTCTCGAGCAACCTCATCGTCTACTGGACCGGCTGGGCGACGAACTCGAAGCTCTTCGTGGCCGTCCTGCTCGGGGTCGTCGTGCTCGGCATCACCTACGTCGTGCACCAGCGCCGCGAGGAGCCGTACGACTGGTCCTGGCGCGCCGGCTCGTGGTACCTGCCCTGGCTGGCCGGCCTCGCCCTGCTCTCGTGGCTCAGCGACTACGACGGCGGGGTCGGGGTGCTGCACTTCGACACCGCGATCCCGGTCATCCTCGTGTTCAGCGCGGCCGTGTACTGGTTCGCCGGGCGGGTCCGCCTGTCCACCGAGGAGGTCGAGAGCAACGTCGAGGAGACGCGTGCGGAGGCCGAGCTCGAGGAGGCCGAGGTCGTCCCGAACTGACCGCGCACCCGACGCGACGAGGGGCCGCATCCTGCCGGATGCGGCCCCTCGGTCGTGCGGGACCCGGTGTCAGCCGGTCAGCGTGCTCGTGTCGATGACGGCGCGGTAGCGCACGTCGCCGTCGACGACCCGGTCCCAGACGGCGTCGACGTCGGCGGCGTCGACGACCTCGATCGTCGCGGCGATGCCGTGCTCGGCGCAGAAGTCGAGCATCTCCTGGGTCTCGGCGATGCCGCCGATCTGCGACCCGGCGACGGCCCGGTTGCCGCCGATGAGGGACCCCGGCGGGATCTCGTACGGGGCCGGCGGCAGGCCGACGTTGACGACGACGCCACCCGGCTTGAGCAGGCGGACGTAGTCGGCGATCGGGATGTCGGCGCTCACCGTGTTGAGGACGATGTCGAAGGTGCCCTTGGCCGACCGCATGGCGTCCTCGTCGCGGGAGGCGATGTGCGCGGTGGCGCCGAGGGACTTCGCGTCCTCGGCCTTCGCGTCGCTGCGGGAGATGGTCGTCACCGTCGCGCCCATGGCGGCGGCGATCTTGACGCCCATGTGGCCGAGCCCGCCGACCCCGACGACCGCGACCTGCTTCCCGGTGCCGGCGCCCCAGCGGCGCAGCGGCGAGTAGGTGGTGATGCCCGCGCAGAGCAGCGGAGCGGCCACGTCGAGGTCGATGCCGTCCGGGATGCGCAGGACGAAGCGCTCGCTGACGACGACCTCCTGCGAGTAGCCGCCCATCGTCCACTCGCCGTCGTAGCCCTGCGCGTTGTACGTGCCGACGGACGGCTTGGTGCAGAACTGCTCCATGCCGTCCTTGCACGGCTCGCACTCGCCGCAGGAGTCGACGAGGCATCCGACGCCGACGCGGTCGCCCACCCGGTGGCGGGTCACCTCGTCGCCGACCTCGACGACGGTGCCGGCGATCTCGTGGCCGACGGTGAGCGGGAAGTGCGCCGGGCCCCACTCCTCCCGGACCGTGTGGATGTCCGAGTGGCAGATGCCCGCGTACGCGATCGCGATGCGGATGTCGTCGGGCCGCAGGTCGCGGCGCTCGATGGTCCCCTGGCGGAACCCCGAGCTCGCGGAGTCGGCGATGAGGGCGGGTGTCGAAGTGGTCATCACGCCACGCTAGGACCGTGCGCGGTGCGCGGTCCAACCACGAGCGCTCCTTCGACGGTGAACGTTCTCACGCGCCGGACGGGAATGGGGTCAGAGCCGTTCGAGCAGACCCGCGGCGACCTCGCGGTAGGCGGTCGCGCCCTTGCTGGACCGAGCGGTCGCGAGGATCGAGCGGCCGACCGCCGGCGCCTCGGCGAACCGGACCGTCTTGGGGATCGGCGGGGAGAGCACCGGCAGGCCGTAGCGCTCACCGACGTCCTCGAGCACCTCGCGCGCATGGGTGCTGCGACCGTCGTAGAGCGTCGGGAGGATGCCGACGACCTCGAGCTTCTTGTTGAGGATCTTCTTCACGTCGGCGACGGTGTCGAGGAGCTGGCCGACGCCGCGGTGGCTGAGCATCTCGCACGGCATCGGCACGATGACCCCCTGCGCGGCGGTCAGCGCGTTGAGCGTGAGCACGCCGAGGCTCGGTGAGCAGTCGAGGAGGACGACGTCGTAGTCGCGCCGGACCGGGTCGAGCGCACCCTGGAGGACGTACTCGCGGGCCGGGCGGCCGAGCAGGACCGCCTCGGCGCCGGCCAGCTCGATGGAGCTCGGGACGAGGTCGACCCCGTCGGCGCAGGTCTGGACGACGTCGGCGAGGTCGGCCCCGCCGACGAGCACGTCGTGGACCGAGGCCTCGACGGTGTCCGGGTCGACGCCCAGGCTGAAGGTGAGGCAGGCCTGCGGGTCGAGGTCGACGAGGAGGACCCGCTTGCCGGCCTCGGCGAACGCGGCGCCGAGCGAGGCGACCGAGGTGGTCTTGGCGACCCCGCCCTTCTGGTTCGCGAGGGCGATGATCCTGGCCTTGCGCTTCGGCGCCATCGGGCGGTGCCTTTCGGACGGACGTCGGGGTCGGCGCGATTCTCTCATCCGCGCGGGTGGCGGCCCGCGAGCACGAACCGCCGGAACGCCTCGGCCGAGGGCAGGAGCGGCCGGCCCTCGACCCAGGCCAGGCCCACCTCGCGGTGCGCCCGGGCATCGGTCAGCGGCAGCAGGCGGGTGCGGGCGAAGGTGGTCGGCACCGGCAGCCCCTGGGCCGGGACGACGGAGACCCCCACCCCGGCCGCGACGAACCCGCGGATGGTCGGCAGGTCCTCGGCCTCCATCGCGACGTCCGGCTCGAAGCCGGCCGCCCGGCACAGGTCGAGGGTCTGGTGCCGCATCCCCGACGGCGGCGCGCGCAGGACGAACGGCTCGTCCGCGACCTCCGCGAGCGAGACCGCGTCGCGCCCGGCGAGCGGGTGGGTGGTGGCCACGGCGAGGACGAACGGCTCGTCGAGGACGTGCTGCCAGACCACGCCCTGCCCGGCGACCCGGGCGGCGGTCAGCTCGAGGTCGGCGCGCCGGGTGGCCAGCTGGGTCGAGATGCGGCCGTCCTCCCCGGCCGCCGTGCGGTCGATGACGACCCGGACCCGCGGGTGCGCCTCACGGAAGCCCCCGACGAGGCCGGGCACCAGCCACGACCCGAGGCTCAGCGGGTAGGCGAGGGTGACGACGCCGCTCTCCGGGTCGACGAGCTCACCGACCGCGGCGAGGCCGTCGTCGAGGTGGTTGACGAGGGCATCCACGTGCGACTTGAAGGCGGCTCCGGCGTGGGTCATCCGCAGCACCCGACCCTGGCGGTGCAGCAGCGCGGTGCCGACCTCGGCCTCGAGGCGGGCCAGGGCGCGGGACACTCCCGGCTGGCTGACGCCGAAGACGTCGCTCACCTCGGTCACCGTGTAGCCGTCGGCGACCAGCTGGAACCAGCGCAGCGCATCGGTGTCCATCCCATGACGCTACCGCATGTGTGTCATGCACGGATTTCATTGGACGCATGGATGCCGCCGGCCGGACACTGGACCCATGACGAAGACCACCACCCTCTGGACCAGCGTCAAGGACGACCTCCGCGAGCGCCGCGAGCAGCGCGCGGCGGCCCGCAGGCTGCGCGAGGACCTCGCGCACTACCGGACCCCGCACGAGATCGAGGACCTCCTCGCCGCCGTCGACGCCCAGGACACCCCGGACGCCCCGAGCGCCGACGCCGTCCTCATCCGCTCCATCCTCCAGGACAACCTGCAGGCCTACTACGGGCAGCAGGCCCCGGCCCGCCGCGCGGCCGGCTTCTGAGCCGCCGCCCCCGACGCCCCACCGGTCAGCGGCGCGGCGTCGGGTCGGTACCGGGGACGACCCGTCGCCCGATGGGTCCCGGGTTCCACGCGACCTCCCAGCGCACGCCGTCGGGGTCGGCGAAGTACCCCGTGTAGCCGCCCCACTCCCGGTCGGTCGCCGCACCGACCTCGGCCCCCGCCTCCCCGGCGAGTGAGAGCACCTCGTCGACGAGCGCGGGGGTCTCGACGTTGTGGGCCAGGGTGAAGGGGAGGAGCCCGGGCCCCTCGACGGTGCGCCCGCCGACCTCGGCCTCGAACTGCGCGCGGTCCCACAGCGAGAGGACGAGGCGCTCGCCCGCCGCGAACATCACCACCTCGCCCGGGACGTCGAGCTCCGGGTGCCAGCGGAGGCCTTCGACGTAGAACCGCCTGGAGGCCTCGAGGTCGGCGACGGCGAGAGTGACGAACGAGATGCGCTGCTCCATGCGCCCGAGGCTCCCACCAGATCCCGACAGGGCTCTGGCGCGGGGTGCCCGCTCGGCCCTACGCTGACGACCGTCGGTGCGTATGACGAGACGGGTTGCATGATGAGCAACGAACTGCCCACCGTGGCGCTCACGCGGCTCCTCGAGGGCGCGCGCTACGAGGTGATGCCCACGCCCTCGGTCACCGGGGCGGTCCTCGAGCACGTGCCGCCCACCGTGCCCGTCACCGTCACGGCCGCCCCGAGCAAGGGCCTCGAGGCGACGGTCGAGGTCTCGCTCGCGCTGGCCGCCGAGGGCTTCCACGTCGTCCCGCACCTCGCGGCACGGATGGTCACCGGCCGCGACGAGCTCCTCTCGCTCGTCGACCGGCTAGGGTCCGCGGGCGTGACCTCGGTCTTCGTCCCGGGCGGTGACGCCGACCCGCCCGCCGGTGACTACGCCTCGGCCCTCGCCCTGCTCGAGGACCTCGCCACGATCGAGCACCCGTTCACCCACGTCGGCATCACCGGCTACCCGGAGTCGCACCCGACGATCGACGACGACGTCACGGTGCAGTCGATGTGGGACAAGCGCCGCTACGCGACGCACATCGTCTCAAACATGACCTTCGACGCCGAGCACCTCGGCACGTGGGCCGAGCGGGTCCGCCGCCGGGGCGTGACCCTCCCGGTCATCGTCGGCGTCCCCGGACCGGTGGATCGCACCAAGCTCCTCGGCATGGCCACGAAGATCGGTGTGGGAGAGTCGCTCCGCTTCCTTCGCAAGCAGAAGTCGGTGTTCGCCCGGATCGCCGCACCGGGCTTCTCCACCGACCGGTTCGTCAGCCGGGTCGCCGCGCTCGCCGCGAACCCGGCGCTCGGCATCGAGGGGCTGCACCTGTTCACCTTCAACCAGGTGGCGGTGGTGGAGGCGTGGCGCCAGCGGATGCTCTCCGAGGCCGTCTCGGCGCGGGTCCGACCGCCGGCCTGAGAGTCGCTGGCCCGTCCGCCCGCCGGGACGGGACGGCGGCCGTCGGTGCGGGCTCGTAGCGTGGTGGCGTGACGAACCGGCTGACCACCCTCCTCGCCGGTCGCCCGGCCATCGCCGACGGCGGCTACGGCTGGCTGCTCCAGGAGCGCGGCCTGCCGATGGGCGAGTGCGCCGAGTCCTGGAACCTCGAGAACCCCGGGGCGGTCGCCGCCCTCCACGACGAGTACGCCGCCGCCGGGGCCGTGCTCCTCACGACGAACACCTTCGGCGCGACCGAGCCCCGGCTGGCCCAGCACGGGCTGGCCGGCCGGGTCGAGGAGGTGAACCGGGCCGGGGCGGCCCTCTGCCGCACGGTCGCCGAGCGGCACGGCGCGCTGGTCGCCGGGAACGTCGGCCCGACCGGCGAGCTCCTCGAGCCCCTGGGCACCCTCACCCCCGACGCCGCCCGCGCGCTGTTCGCCGAGCAGGTCCGCGGGCTGCGCGACGGTGGCGCCGACCTGGTCCTCGTCGAGACGATGAGCGACCTCGACGAGGCCCGCGCGGCGGTCGCCGCCGCCCGCACCGAGGCCCCCGAGCTGCCCGTCGTCGCCACGCTGTCCTTCGACACCAACCTCCGCACGATGATGGGCGTCGACCCGGCCACCGCCGCCCGGGCGCTCGCCGACGAGGGGGCCGACGCGGTCGGGGCCAACTGCGGCCGCGGACCGGACGACATGCGGGTCATCGCGCGGCAGCTGGCCGACGCCCGCCCCGAGGGCGTCCTGCTCGTCGCCCAGTCCAACGCCGGCCTCCCCGAGCTCGAGGGCGACCGCTTCGTCTACACCGTCGGTCCGGAGGCGATGGCCGAGCACGCCCTCGAGCTGCGCGAGCTCGGCATCGACGTGGTCGGCGCGTGCTGCGGGTCCTCCCCCGAGCACCTGCGCGCGATGGCCGAGGCGCTCGCTACCCGCTGACCAGCGAGGCGAGCGCGCGCTCGAGGCCACCGGTCCCGGTGGGGCGCACCTCGAGCGGCAGCCCGATGCGGGCGGCGGCCTCCTGGGCGAGCGTGCGCAGCTCGGCCTGCTCCGCGGGGTCACCGGTCTGGGCGAGCCAGACGACGCGGGTGTAGTGGCGGAAGTAGTCGTCGCGCAGCTCGGGGTGGCGGTCGAGGCCGAGCTCCTGGACGACGGTGCGTGCGAACGAGCGCACGAGGAAGTCGGTGAGCAGGTAGGTCCCCGGCTCGTCGGCGGTGAGGCGCTCGACGGCCGCGGGCCCGGCGTAGAGGTCGTAGCAGTGCAACCCGGGCAGGCGCTCGACCCCGAGGCGCTCGCACACCTCGTCGAGCGCGCCGTAGGTGCCGCAGTCGGCGTACCCGACGACGACCCGCTCGTACCGTCCTCGCAGCTCGACGACGAGCGCCTCCACGGCCTCGGGGATCCGGTCGGGTCGGTTGTGCAGCAACGGGTTCAACGGGTGGACGTCGAGCGGCCAGCCCCGCAGGGCCGCCACCTGGGCGGCCGGCTGCGCCAGCGCCCCGCACGCGACGAGTGCGACCCGCCCCCGGGCGTCAGACCGGGAAGGCGAGCTGGTCGACGAAGCGGTCGTTGAAGTCCGGACGGTCGGAGAGCTCGACATAGCGCACCTCCTCGAGCAGCGCGTCGGCGCCGGCCCGCTCGCGGGACGACAGGAGCACCATCTTCGCGCCCTCCCCCGCGACGTTGCCCGCCGAGACGATGCGCAGCACCGACAGCCGGGGCACGAGCCCGATCCGCACGGCCGACGCCGGCGAGAGGTAGGAGCCGAAGGACCCCGCGAGGAGGACCTGCTGCACCTCCGAGGCCTCGAGCCCGAGCTCCTCGAGGAGCAGGGACCATCCGGTCGAGATCGCCGCCTTGGCGAACTGGAGCTCGCGGACGTCCCTCTGCGAGAGGTACACCGACTCCTCCGCGGGCTCGTCGGCCCCGTGCCGGTGGAGGACGAACACGCGCTCGCCCTCGCGGACCGTGGCCATCCGGTCGGCGAGGGCCGGGGCGAGGGAGGCGGCCTGCTCGTCGGTGACGAACCGGCCCGAGGTGTCGAGCAACCCGACGCGGGCGAGCTCGGCGACGGCGTCGACGAGCCCGGACCCGCACAGCCCCCGTGGCTCGACGTCGCCGATGACACCCAGCGTCACCGCGGCCGAGGCGTCCTCGGCCGCCGGGTCGAGGCGGACGACCTCGACCGCCCCGTCGGCGGCCCGCATCCCGCAGCGGATGGCGCCACCCTCGAAGGCCGGTCCCGCCGGCGCCGCCGTCGTGACGATGCGCTCGCCGTCGGTCAGCGCGATCTCGCAGTTCGTGCCGACGTCGACGAAGAGCCGTACTCGCTTGTCGCGGTCGAGCCCGCTCGCGAGCATCCCGGCGACGATGTCGCCGCCGACGTAGGCACCGAGGGCCGGGAAGACGACCGCACGCGCGCCCGGGTGCACGGTGAGGCCGAGCTCGGTCGCGGGCAGCACGGGCCAGTCGGCGGTCGACTGCACGAACGGGGCGACGCCGAGCGGCTCGGGGTCGACACCGAGGAGCAGCGCGGTCATCGTCGCGTTGCCGGCGAGCGCCACCTCGTAGACGCCGCCCGGGTCGACCCCGCCCTCCTCGCACACCTCGGCGGCCAGCTCGGCGAGGGTCTCGCGGGCGAGCGAGGTGAGGCGGGGCAGCGCGTCGGGGTCCATCATCGTCGCGCTGATCCGGGTGATGACGTCACCGCCGAACGGCTGCTGCTTGTTGAGCATCGACGCGACGGCCACCGGGGTCCCGGTCTCGAGGTCGAGGAGCGTCGCGACGACCGTCGTCGTCCCGAGGTCGAACGCGATGCCGTGCCGGAGCGCCGTCGTGTCACCGGGCTCCACGTCGACGAGCGTCTCGTCCACGACCACGGCGGTGACCTTGAAGTCGTTCTGTCGCAGCACGACCGGCAACCGGCGCAGGGCGTGGAGGTCGGGCTCGAGGGTGAGGTCGTCGACGGCGTCCCGCAGCCGTTGGAGGTCGGTGCGCTGGTCGGCGAGGGTGGGCTCGTCGAGCTCGACGTAGCGCTTCTGGACCGAGGGCCGGAGGATGACCTGGCGCCCGACGCCGACGGTCGACGCCTTGGGACGGGTGACCAGCGGCGGCACCTCGATCGCGAGGTCGTGGGTGGCCCGCACGAGGCAGGCCAGCCGCCAGCCCCCCTCCAGCTGGTCGTTCGTGAAGGTGCGCACGTCGTGCCGGGTGATCGGGGCCGACCCCCGGGTCAGTCGGACCCGGCACTTGCGGCAGGTGCCGTGCCCCCCGCAGGTGGAGTCGACGGCGATGCCGTTCCACGAGGCGGCGTCGAAGACCGACACCCCCGGGGGCACGCGCACGACCCGCTCGGCCGGGCTGAAGGACAGGGTGACCCGACCGACGCCGGCGCTCCCGTCGTCGCCCTCCCCGGTCAGCGCCGCCGGGGGCTCGAGCAGGCCCTCCCGGTGGAGCCGCTCGACGACGTCCTCGAAGGGCTGGTCCGGTCCGCGCGCGTCGCTCACGCCCCGGCCGCGGCCGCGGCCTGCGCGTCGGCGGCCTGGCGCGCCCGGTGCGTCGCGATCCACGACGTCCCCCACTCGTCGTTGCCGAGGAGGAGGTCCGCGGCCCGGACGGCGTCGACGATCTGCGGCGTGCGGGCGTCCATGATGGCGCTCGTCATCCCCGCGGACATCGCGAGCGGCAGCCACGCGGCGTTGATCGCGTGCCGGCCGGGCATCCCGAAGGAGACGTTCGAGGCGCCGCAGGTCGTGTTGAGTCCCCACCGCTCCCGGATGCCGCGGATCACCTCGAGGGTCGTGCGCCCGACGGTCGAGTCGGCGCCGATCGGCATGGCGAGCGGGTCGATGACGATGTCGTCGACCGCGATGCCGTACTCCTCGGTGGCCACCCGGACGATCTTCTCGGTGAGGGCGAGGCGCTTCTCGGCCTCCATCGGGATCTCGTCCTCGTCGTTGGGCAGCGCGACGATCGCGGCGTCGTACTTCTTGACGAGCGGGAGGATCGCGGCGAGCCGGTCGTCCTCGGCCGTGCATGAGTTGACCAGGGCTCGACCCTCGTACGCGGCGAGCCCGGCCTCCAGCGCCTCGACCACGGAGGAGTCGATGCAGATCGGCAGGTCGGTGAGCGACTGGACCATCCGGATCGCCTTGACGAGCAGCTCGGCCTCGTCGGTGAGCGGCACGCCCATGTTGATGTCGAGCACGTCGGCGCCCCCCGCGACCTGCGAGGCGACGTCCTTGGCGATGATCGACAGGTCGCCCTCGCGCAGCGCGGCCTGGAGCACCGGCCGGCCGGTGGGGTTGATCCTCTCGCCGATGACGCAGAACGGCCGGTCCGCCCCGATGACGACCTCCCGGCTCGCCGAGCGGAGCACGGTGTGGCGCAGCGGCGCGCTCATGCGGGGACCTGCGAACGACGCGCGGAGAGAAGGGCCTTGGCCCGTTTGACGGTGGCGGAGGCGTCGGCCGCGTAGCCGTCGGCCCCGACCGCGTCGGCGTACTCCTGGGTCACCGGGGCGCCGCCGACCATGACGATGACCGAGTCGCGCATCCCCGCCTTCTCGAGCGCGTTGATGTTCGCCTTGAACATCGGCATCGTCGTCGTGAGGAAGGCCGAGAACCCGACGATGTCGGGCTGGTGCTCCTCGATCGCCGCGACGAACTTCTCGGGAGCCACCTGCACCCCGAGGTCGATCACCTCGAAGCCGGCGCCCTCGAGCATGATGTTCACGAGGTTCTTCCCGATGTCGTGGACGTCGCCCTTGACCGTGCCCATGAGGAACTTGCCGATCGTCTCCACACCGGTGTCGGCGAGGAGCGGCCGGAGCACCTCCATCGAGCCGGCCATGGCGCGCCCGGCGATGAGCATCTCGGGGACGAAGAAGTCGCCGCGCTCGAACCGGGCCCCGACCTCCTCGAGCGCCGGGATGAGCGCGTCGAAGAGGAGGTTGCCGGGCGCCATCTCCATCGCGAGCGCCTGGTGGGTCAGGTCGAGCACCGCGGGGCCGTTGCCGACGAGCGTCTCGTCGTAGAGGCCCTTGAGGATCTCGTCGGGTGTCATGCCGCTCCTTCGTGGGGGTGGTCGAGCCGGGCGGAGAGCGCCGCGGCGTGGGTGGCGACGAGGGCCCCGGTGGCGGCGAGGCCGTCCGCCAGCCGGGAGGTGGGTCCGGAGATGCCGAGGGCCGCGACGACGGTGCCGTGGCTGCGCACCGGCGCGGCGACACCGGTGAGCCCGGGCTCGAGCTCGTCGACCGTCGTGGCGTACCCGGCGCGGCGGATGCCGGGCAGCTGCTCGGCCAGCCGCGCCCCGGAGGTGACGGCGGCCGCGGCCGGCGGGTCGAGCGGGCCGGTCGGCACGGGGAGGGCGCCGTGGGCGTAGAGGACCTTGCCGAGGGCCGAGGCGTGCGCGGGCACGTCCGTGCCGACCCAGTCGCGGGAGCCGAGGTAGTACGCGGCGTCGACCTGGGCGATCTGCACGACCGTGCCCCGCCGCGGCACCCCGAGGTTGACCGTCTCGCCGGTCAGCTCGCCGAGCTCGCGCATCGTCGGGCCGGCCACCTCGGCGAGCACCTCGTCGTCGCCGCGCCGGATGGCGTAGAGGTCGAAGAGGGGACCGGGGGCCCAGGCCCCGGCGTCGTCGCGGGCGAGCAGGTCGGCGCGCTCCAGGGCGGCGAGGAGGCGCGAGGTGGTCGAGCGGGCCAGGCCGGTCGCCTCGGCGAGGGCCGTCGCCGTGAGGTCGCCGTCGGCGCGCACGACGCGCGCGACGAGGTCGGCGGCCCGGTCGATCGACTGGGTGCCGGTGGTCGGCGGCGAGGTCGGCACGGAAGGGTCCCTTCGGGGGGTGGAGGCTGCTCATCATGTGGGCGTTGTCTGCCCACATGATGAGGCTAGGATGTGGCGCGGCTCACCGTCAACGTCGTCCAGCCCCCGGAAAGGCCCGCGCATGTTCACGAACCGGATGCCGCGCTACGAGATCCTCTCGGCGGACGCCATGGCCCAGCTCGACGCCGGGTGGCGTCGGCTCGTGACCGAGATCGGCGTCGAGTTCATGAGCGACCGGGCGCTCGACCTCTTCCGGGCGGCGGGCCAGCGGGTCGAGGAGAACACGGTCTTCCTCGATCCCGAGTTCGTCCTCGAGCAGGTGGCCAAGGCGCCGCGCGAGTTCGACGTCCAGGCGCGCAACCCCGAGCGGAGCATCCACATCGGGGGCGACTCGATGGCCTTCGGCGCCGTCTACGGGCCGCCGTTCGTCCGCGAGGGCGAGACCCGCCGCGACGGCACGATGGAGGACTACCGCAACTTCGCCCGTCTCTCGCAGTCGTTCTCGGTCCTCGACTCCGCCGGCGGGGTGGTCTGCGAGCCGAACGACGCACCGCTCGACTCGCGGCACCTCGACATGACCTACGCGCTGATGACGATCACCGACAAGGTGTTCATGGGCAACGTGGTCTCGGGCCCCAACGCGCGCGACGTCATCGCGATGTCCGAGATCCTCTTCGGCGGGCGCGAGGCGATCGAGCAGACGCCGGTGAGCATCAGCCTCGTCAACTGCAACAGCCCGCTGCGCTGGGACGACCGGATGCTCGACGCCCTCTTCGAGTACGCCGCCGCCGGGCAGCCGTGCGTCCTCACCCCCTTCATCCTCATGGGCGCGATGTCGCCGGTGACCATCCCGGCCGCGCTGGTCCAGCAGATCGCCGAGGCGCTGTCCGGCATCGCCCTGGCCCAGCTGATCCGCCCCGGCGTGCCGGTCATCTTCGGATCCTTCCTGTCGAACATCGACATGCAGTCCGGCTCACCGACGTTCGGCACCCCCGAGTCCGGCATCGGCCTCCTGTGCACCGGCCAGATCGCGCGCCACTTCGGGCTGCCGTTCCGCACCGGCGGCGGGCTGACCTCCTCGCAGGTGCCGGACGCGCAGGCCGGCTACGAGGCGCTGATGACCCTGCTGCCGACCTTCCTCGCCGGCACGAACTGGGTCATGCACAGCGCCGGATGGCTCGAGGGCGGCCTCGTCGCCGGGTTCGAGAAGTTCGTCATCGACTGCCAGATCGTCGAGATGCTCCAGCACGAGTTCACCCCGCTCGAGATCGACGAGGGCTCGCTCGGCTTCGACGCGCACCAGGAGGTCGGCCACGGCGGGCACTTCCTCGGCTCGATGCACACGATGGAGCGCTTCCGCACGTGCTTCTACCGGCCCTTCCTCAACAGCTCCGAGAACTACGAGCGGTGGATGCGGAACGGGGCCCAGGACACCGCGACCCGCGCGGCGGCCATCTGGCGCAAGCGGCTCGAGGAGTACGAGCAGCCGCCCCTCGACGAGGCGGTGCGCGCCGAGCTCGAGGAGTACGTCGTCCGCCGCCGCCGCGAGCTCGGCGACTGACCGGGCACCCCGGGGGGCGACGCCCGGGGTTGCGCCATTCGCTACGGTTGCGCCATGCGCACCACGACGCGCGACGGCGCGAGCACCGTCCAGTCCGTCGACCGGGCCGTGACCATCCTCGAGCTGCTCGCCCTCCACGGGGAGGCCGGCACCACCCAGCTCGCCCGCGAGCTCGGCGTGCACAAGTCGACCGCCAGCCGGCTCGTCTCGGCGCTCGAGCGGCGGCGCCTCGTCGAGCAGGTCGAGGAACGCGGCCGCTACCGCCTCGGCGTCGGCGTGCTCAAGCTGGCCGGCGCGACCAACGCGCGGCTCGACCTCGCCAAGGAGGCCCGTCCGGTCGTGCGCCGGCTCGCGTCCGAGACCGGGGAGACGGTCAACCTCGCCGTGCTCTCCGGCGGCGCCGCCCTCTACGTCGACCAGGTCTCGGGCTCGACCCTGTCGTCCTACAACTGGGTCGGCCAGCACATCCCGATCCACGCCACGAGCAACGGCAAGGTCCTCGTCAGCGAGCTCGAGGACCCCGAGCTGACCCGCACGCTCGGTGAGCTGACCGCGTACACCCCCTCGACGATCACCGACCGCCGGCGGCTCGACGCGCAGCTCGCCGAGACCCGCGAGCGCGGCTGGGCGCTGGCCACGGACGAGCTCGACGTCGGGCTGACCGCGCTGGCCGCTCCCGTCCGCGACGCCCACGGCGACGTCGTGGCATCGGTCAGCGTCTCCGGCCCGACCTTCCGGTTCGGCGCCGAGCGGGTCGCCGAGCTCGTCCCGCTGCTGCTCACGGCGACCGCCGACGTCTCCGAGCGGCTCGCGCACCAGCCCGTCAACCGCTGAGCCGTCCCGCGACCGATCGCAGGACACTCCTTGACCCCCGCCCCGTCCGGGGCCATTCTGTTGCGCAGGACACGCGGTGTTGCACATCGCGCAACGGTGCGGAGGTTACGGTGACGGAGCTCGCAGAGAACACCAGGACGACCCCCGGGGCGGAGTCGGACCGGGCCGCGCTGTCCGTCCACGGCCTTTGGAAGGTCTTCGGGCCGAACGCCGACAAGCTCGTCGGGACCCCCGACCTCGAGCTGAGCCGCCAGGAGCTGCAGGCCAAGAGCGGCCACGTCATCGGGGTGCGCGACGTCTCCTTCGACGTGGCACCCGGTGAGGTCTTCGTCGTCATGGGCCTCTCCGGGTCGGGGAAGTCGACGCTCGTCCGGTTGCTGACCCGGCTCATCGAGCCGACCGCCGGCACCGTGCTCCTCGACGGCGAGGACCTCACCGGGATGGGCGAGGACCAGCTGCGCGACATCCGGCGCCGCAAGGTCTCGATGGTCTTCCAGCACTTCGGCCTGCTCCCCCACCGCAAGGTCATCGACAACATCGCGTTCGGCCTCGAGGTGCGCGGCGAGGACAAGGCCGGCCGGCGCTCGCGCGCCCAGGAGATGGTCGACCTCGTCGGGCTCTCGGGGTACGAGATGAACTACCCGGACCAGCTCTCCGGCGGGATGCAGCAGCGGGTCGGCCTGGCCCGGGCGCTCGCCGGCGACCCCGCGGTCCTCATGTTCGACGAGCCGTTCAGCGCCCTCGACCCGCTGATCCGCCGCGACATGCAGAAGGAGGTCATCCGGCTGCACCACGAGGTGGGCAAGACGATGGTCTTCATCACCCACGACCTCGACGAGGCGCTCAAGCTCGGCGACCGGATCCTCATCATGCGCGACGGCGCGATCGTCCAGGTCGGGGCACCGGACGAGATCATCGGGGCACCCGCCGACTCCTACGTGCGCGACTTCACCGCCGAGGTGCCGAAGTCCCACGTCCTCACGCTCAAGTGGGTCATGCGCGCTCCGAGCTCACCGGACGAGGGTGCCGGCGCCCCGCCGCTGCCGGACACGACCGTCGTCCGCGAGGCCGCCCGCGCGGTCCTCGCCGCCGACGGGCCGGTGCGCGTGGTCGACGCGAGCGGGACGGTCGTCGGGGTCGTCGACGACGAGGACATCCTGCGCGTCGTCGTCGTCGAGAGCCACGACGAACCCGCGCCGGCGAGCGCGTCGTGACGACGACCCTCGCGCCGCCGCCCCCGGCGGCGAGCACCAAGGAGGAGCAGCCGCGCAGCGCGCCGGCCCCGTCGCGGCACACCGGCCGCAAGCTGCTCGTGGTGCTCGTCCTGTGGCTGGTGGCCTGGGCCGTCCTGCGCGGCAAGCAGACCCTGGCCCTGGCCAACGCGGACACCACCGGCCTGCACGAGTGGTTCAACGGGATCCGCGACAAGGTCCAGCTGCTCGGCCAGGACAACTGGTTCTTCCACGGGGTCCTCGGCACCGTCGCCAGCGCGCTCGACTCGTTCGTCGGGGCCGTCCAGGCCCACGTGAGCACCGTCGTCCCCGGCGACTGGGTCGGGTGGTTCGGCGTGCTCGCGCTGGCCATGTGGCTCACCTACACGCTCGCCGGCCTGCGCTCGACGGTGCTCGTCACCGCCGTCCTGCTCTTCCTCGGGGTGGCCGGCCTGTGGACCGACGGCCTCGACACCCTCATCGTCACGCTCGTCGCCGTCGTCATCTGCATCGTCATCGGGCTCCCCCTCGGCATCGCGATGTCCCGCAGCCGACGAACCTCCGCCATCGTCACGCCGGCCCTCGACGTCATGCAGACGATGCCCTCCTTCGCCTACCTCACCCCCATCGCCCTCTTCTTCGGCATCGGCCCGGCCTGCGCCATCGTCCTCACCCTCATCTACGCCCTGCCGCCGCTCGTCCGCATCACCGAGCACGGCCTGAACTCGGTCGCGGAGAACACGGTCGAGGCCGGACGCTCGCTCGGGGTGACCAAGGGCCAGCTGCTGCGCCAGGTCCAGCTGCCGATGGCCAAGCGGACCATCGTCGTCGGCATCAACCAGTGCACGATGGCCGCGCTCTCGATGGCCACGATCGCCGCCCTCGTCAACGGGCCCGGCCTCGGCAAGCCGGTCATCGCCGCCCTGCAGACCCTCAACGTCGGCGCGGCCTCGGTCGCCGGCCTCGGCATCGTCCTCATCGCGATCATGCTCGACCGGACGACGACGGCGGCGAGCGAGCGCTCGGCCCCCGGCGGGCAGCGGGTCGCGGCGGTCGGCTCCCCCGGCGTCTTCGGCGGCCGGACGCTCGTCCTCGAGAAGCTGCCCCGGTGGGCCACCGAGGACACCGGCCGCGGCAGCGCCGCCCGCATGCGCCTCACCCCGGGCGGGCGCCGCCTCGTCCTCGGCCTCATCCTCCTGCCCGCCCTCGTCGGCGCGTTCTACTCGACCCGCTACCTCCAGCTCTCGCAGTTCCCCGACCTGTCCGGCGTCCCCGTGCTCAACGAGATCACCGCGGGACCACTGAGCACGCACATCAACGACCTCACCGACGCCGTCGTCAACGCCCTGACCGGCGTGACCAACGGGTTCAAGAACTTCGTCACCTCGGTGATGCTCAACCCGCTGCAGTCGGTGATGTCGGACCTGCCGTGGTGGGTCATGGCGCTCGTGCTGCTCGCCGTCGCCTACCTCCTCGGCGGCTGGCGCCCGGCCGCCGTCACCGTCGCCTGCGAGGCGGTGATCCTCGGCACCGGCCTCTGGTACGACGCGATGGTCACCCTGACGATGACCCTCGTCGCGACGATCATCGTCATGCTCGTCGCCGTCGTCCTCGGCGTCGCGATGGGGCGCGGCCGGCGCACCGACACCGTCATCCGGCCCTTCCTCGACGGCTTCCAGACCATCCCCGCCTTCGTCTACCTCGTGCCCGCCCTCGCCCTGTTCGCGGCCACCCGGTTCACCGCGATCATGGCCGCCGTCGCCTACGCGGTCCCCATCGCGACCAAGCTCGTCGCCGACGGCGTGCGCGGCGTCGCGCCGACCACCGTCGAGGCGGCCCGCTCCACGGGCATCACCCGCTGGCAGATGATCTCGAAGGTCCAGCTGCCGATGGCCCGCGAGGCGCTCGTCCTGGCGACCAACCAGGGCCTGCTCTACGTCCTGTCGATGGTCGTCATCGGCGGGATGGTCGGTGGCGGCAGCCTCGGCTACCTCATCGTCCAGGGCTTCGTCCAGGGCCAGCTCTTCGGCAAGGGCCTGGCCGCCGGCATCGCCATCACCGCCCTCGGGATCATGCTCGACCGCATCGCCCGCTACGCCGCGGCCCGGTACGGCCGATGACCCGGGCACCCCACCACGACCCGCGGACCGCCGCGGACGAGAGAGAGGCACTGTCCATGCCACGAGGAATCCTCCGGCTCCCCCTTGTCGCCGGCGCGGCCGCACTCGCCCTCGGGCTCGCGGCCTGCGGGGGCGGCAACATCGACCAGTCCGGCAGCTCGGGGAGCGGCACGGCCGGGGGCGCCAAGTGCGGCGCCCTCCGGATCGCGGTCAACCCCTGGACCGGCTACGTGAGCAACGCCCACGTCATCGGCTACGTCGCCAAGACCAAGCTCGGCTGCACCGTCACCTACCCGGACGTCAAGGAGGAGGTGGGTTGGCAGGGCATGGCGTCCGGGTCGATCGACACCATCGTCGAGAACTGGGGCCACGCCGACCTCACGAAGAAGTACATCGACGAGCAGAAGACCGTCGTCGACGCCGGCCTCACCGGCAACCAGGGCATCATCGGCTGGTACGTGCCGCCGTGGATGGCCGAGAAGTACCCGGACATCACCGACTGGCAGAACCTCAACAAGTACGCCGACCTGTTCAAGACCTCCGAGTCCGGCGGCAAGGGCCAGCTCCTCGACGGCGACCCGTCGTACGTGACCAACGACGAGGCCCTCGTCACCAACCTCAAGCTGAACTACAAGGTGGTGACCGGCGGGTCGGAGGCGGCGCTCATCACGAGCTTCCGCCAGGCCGAGAAGAACAAGACCCCGCTGCTCGCCTATTTCTACGACCCGCAGTGGTTCTTCTCCGAGGTCAAGCTCGTCAAGGTGAACCTGCCCAAGTACACCGAGGGCTGCGACGCCGACCCGAAGAAGGTCGCCTGCGACTACCCGCCCTACGCCCTCAACAAGCTGATGTCGAAGAAGTTCGCCGACTCCGGCTCACCGGCCGTGGGGCTCATCCAGAAGTTCCAGTGGACCAACGACGACCAGAACGCCGTGTCCGAGATGATCGCCAACCAGAACATGACCCCGGACGACGCCGCGAAGAAGTGGGTCGACGAGAACCCGGACAAGGTCGCCGCCTGGCTGTCCTGACCCCCGCCGCGGCTCGCCGCCTCCCGAACGCCGTGCCGCGGCGCCCACCCCCGGGCGCCGCGGCACGCGCCCGTCGGGGCCGCCCGCCACGGTCCGGACCAGCGGTTGGCAGCCGCGAGCCGGTCTGTCATGCTGGGCCGCACGTGTTGCACGATGAGCGCCGCGTTGCGTATTACGCACCTCGCGGTGTGACCGGAAGGAACCTCCGATGGCTGCTCTCCCCGCCTCCGCCCGCTGCGTCGTCATCGGCGCGGGCATCGTCGGGAACTCGCTCGTCCACCACCTCGCCGAGCTCGGCTGGACCGACATCGTCCAGATCGACAAGGGCCCCCTGCCCAACCCGGGCGGCTCCACCGGGCACGCGAGCAACTTCATCTTCCCGGTGGACCACTCCCGCGAGTTCGCGGACATCACCCTCGACTCGATGCGCCAGTACAAGGAGCTCGGCGTCTTCACCGAGTCCGGCGGCTACGAGGTGGCCCGCACCGAGGAGCGGATGGAGGAGCTGCGCCGACGGATGAGCAGCGCCAAGGCCTGGGGCATCCCGGCCGAGCTCGTGACGCCGGAGCAGGTGGCCGAGAAGGTGCCCTTCCTCGACAAGGACGTCATCATCGGCGCCGCGTGGTTCCCGACGGTCGGCGTCGTCGACAGCCTCCGCGCCGGGACGATCTTCCGCGACGGCGCCGTGGCCCGGGGGGCGCTGACGACCGTCCCGAACGTCGAGGTCACCGGGATGGAGGTCGTGGACGGCCGGATCCGCGCGGTCGAGACCAACCAGGGCCGGATCGAGGCCGAGACCGTCGTCATCGCCTGCGGCGTGTGGAGCCCGAGGATCGCCCGGATGGCCGGCGCCCGCATCCCGCTCACCCCGGCCGTGCACCAGATGATCTCGGTCGGCCCGTGCGAGGTGCTCGCCGAGCGGCCGGGCGAGATCAGCTTCCCCATCGTCCGCGACATGGACACCTTCTGCTACGAGCGCCAGCACGGCTCGGACATGGAGGTCGGCTCCTACGCCCACCGCGCCATCCTCTGGGACCCCGAGGACATCCCGTCGATCGAGCAGAGCAAGCTCTCCCCCACCGAGCTGCCGTTCACCGAGGACGACTTCGACCCGCAGCTCGAGCAGGCCCTCGAGCTGATGCCCGAGCTGCTCGGCGACGAGCGGGCCGAGATCCGCTACGCCATCAACGGTCTGCTCTCGCTGACGCCGGACGGCTACCCGGTCCTCGGCGAGACCCCCGAGGTCAAGGGTCTCTGGTCGGCGGCGGCCGTGTGGATCAAGGAGGGGCCGGGCACCGCCCGCGCGGTCGCCGAGTGGATGACCCACGGCAACCCGGAGATCGACCTCGGGCACAGCGACATCGCCCGGTTCCACCCGCACCAGAAGACCCGCGCCCACGTGAAGGCCCGCACCTCCGAGTCGTTCATCAAGACCTACGGCATCGTGCACCCGAGCGAGCAGTACACGAGCAACCGCGACGTGCGGCTGGCGCCGATGCACGCCTCGCAGCGCGAGCTCGGCGCCGTGTTCTTCGAGACCGCCGGCTGGGAGCGCCCGCACTGGTACGAGAGCAACGCCGGCCTCCTCGAGACGTTCGGTCCCGAGCAGACCATGCCGCGCGAGCACGAGTGGGACGCCCGCTGGTGGTCGCCGATCATCAACGCCGAACACCTCCAGATGCGCGAGGCGGCCGGCCTGGTCGACCTCACCGCGTTCGCGATCTTCGACGTCGTCGGCCCGCGCGCCCTCGAGGCCGTCCAGCGGATCATCGTCGCCCAGGCCGACGTGCGCATCGGGCGGGTCGTCTACACCCCGGTGCTCGACGAGACCGGAGGGTTCCGCTCCGACCTCACGGTGATGCGCCTCGCCCACGACCGCTTCCGGGTGGTCACCGGCGGTGCGCACGGCATGGCCGACAAGAAGTGGTTCTCCGACCGGATGCCCGAGGACGGCGGCGCCGTCGTCGTCGACCTCACCTCGAGCTGGACGACGATCGGGCTCTGGGGTCCGAAGGCCCTCGAGATCCTCTCCTCGCTCACCGACGCCGACGTCTCCCCCGGTGCCTTCGCCTTCGGCACCTGCCGCGACATCGAGCTCGGCACCCTGCCCGTCCTCGCCTCGCGCATCTCGTACGTCGGCGAGTTCGGCTGGGAGCTGTACGTCCCGATGGAGGTGGGAGCAGCCCTGTGGCAGAAGCTCCTCGACGCCGGCACCCCGCACGGGATGGTTCCGGTCGGCATCGGCGTCTACGGCACGACGGGGCGCATCGAGAAGGGCTACCGGGCCTACGGCTACGAGCTCGACACCGAGCGCACCCTCATGGAGACCGGCATGTCCCGGGCGAAGTGGAAGGACCAGGACTTCATCGGCAAGGACGCCGTCCTCGCCCAGGCCGGCGAGGCGCCGAAGACGGTCCTGTGCTCCCTCACCGTCGACGACCACACCTCGGCCTCCGGTGTGAAGCGCTACATGCTCGGTGGCGAGCCGATCCTCACCCGCGCCGGCGAGTCGCTGACCGACGGCCACGGGCACCACCCTTACGTGACGACCGCGGGCTCCGCCCCGAGCCTCGGCAAGCACGTGCTCATGGCCTTCCTCCCACCGGACCAGGCGACGCTCGGCAACCAGCTCGCCGTCTCGTACATGGAGGAGCTCTACCCCGTCACCGTCGCGGCCGTGGACGCGACGCCTCTCTTCGACCCGGAGAACCTGCGGATCCGGGGGCGGGCGTGACGAACGTCCTCGTCTGCGTCAAGCGCGTCCCCGACCCCACCGGCGAGGTCGTCCTCACCCCCGACGGGATGCGCGTCGACGGGCGGTACGCCGGCTACACGACGAGTGCCCACGAGGAGTGTGCGGTGGCCCTCGCCGTCCAGGTCGCCGAGGCCTCCGGTGGCACGGTCACCGTGCTGTCGGTCGGCTCCGACGACAGCCTCGAGCAGGTCCGGGCCGGCATCGCCGTCGGCGCCACCGACGGGGTGCTCGTCGAGGCCGATGCCGACACCCTCGGCCCGGCCGACGTCGCCGACGCGGTGGCGGAGGCGGTGCGGGCCCGCGAGGCCGCGGGGACGACGTACGACCTCGTCCTCCTCGGCAACGACGCCGCCGACACCGGCGACTTCCAGGTGGGCGTCCGGCTGGCCTACCTCCTGGGTCGGCCGGTCGTGGCGGGCGTGCAGACCGTCGAGGTGGCCGGTGCGGTCGCGACGCTGCGTGGTGAGGGGCCCGAGGGCACCGAGGTCTACGAGGTCGGGCTGCCGGCGGTGGCCACGGTCCTCGAGGGCGGGGTCGCCCCGAAGTACCCCAGCGTCATGGGTCGGATGCGCGCCAAGAAGGCCGAGGTCGAGCGGATGACGTGGTCCGGCAGCGCCGGCGGGACCGGGCGCGAGGCCCTGTCGGTCCCCGAAGCGCCGCCGAGCCAGGTCACCGTCCTCGGCGAAGGAGCCTCCGCCGCGCCCGCGCTCGTCGCCGTCCTGCGTGAGCTCAAGGTGGTCCACTCGTGAGCGTCGTCGTCCTCGTCGAGGTCGAGGAGGGGCGCGCCTCGCTCGTCTCCCGCGAGACCCTCACCTTCGCCCGCACCCTCGGCGCGGGCGACCTGCACGCGGTCGTCGTCGGCCCCGCACCCGAGGGGCTCGTGGCCGACTGCCGCGAGGCCGGGGTGGCGGTGGTCCACGAGGCCGTCGACCCCTCGCTCGAGCGCTACGCGGCCGCCGCCTGGGCGGCGGTCGTCGAGGCCGCCGGCCGGGCCGCCCGTGCCGACCTCGTCCTCGCCCCGGGCACCGGCCGCGGCAACGAGGTGCTCGCCCACGTCGCCGCCCGGCGGAACCTGCGGATGGCCGCCAACGTCGTCGCCGTCGAGTCGCTGGTCCCTCTCGTCGTCCAGCGCCAGGTCGTCGGCGGCGGTCGGATCGCCGGTCAGGGTGCGCGCGAAGGCGCGCAGGTGCGGGATCAGGGCGACGAGCTGGGTCTTGAAGGCGTTGTCGTCGCTCGACGGCGGCTTGGGCGCCGCGCCCAGACGAGAGGCGCTCATGCGCCACCCTCGCCCGAACGATTGTCCGCGCGCTTGAGGATGTCCAGGAATTCGTCGGGGACCGGCTCGTTGACGACCTCGTCGAACATGTGCCGCAGCTTGACCCCGATGGCCTGCTGTCGAAGCCGGGCCTCTTCAAGACCGGCCGTCCCCGCCTTCTCATCGACCTTACGATGCGGGGATTCAGAAGAATTAGTCATAGACAGAACACCGCCCAC
>JACXUW010000352.1 GCA_014763705.1 Micrococcales bacterium
CCACCTGCCGCTCGCCGACCCCGCCGCCGCCGACCTCCTCGCGCCGGGCCAACGGGTCGGGGTCTACCCGGCCGAGGGTGGTGCGGTGCTCGCCGGCGACGCCGTCGTGCTCGCCGTCGACCCGCCGGTGGCCGACCCGGTGGCCGCCCTGGCTCCCATGGGTGGCAGTGCGCGCGGGGTGGTCCTCACCCTGACCGGGGAGTCCGCCGACCGGGTCCTCGCCTCCCGCGGCGACACCGGTGGGATCGTCGCCGTGGTCGTCGTCGCGCGCCCGGGCTGACGCCCCGCCCGTCCTCGGCCGACCGGCGGATCGTCCCTGTGCGGGCGGCCCACCCGCGCAATAGGTTGTCCCCGTCAGACCGTCACCACGAAAGGGAACATCATGAAGGGGTTCAAGGACTTCATCATGCGCGGCAACCTCGTCGAGCTCGCCGTCGCCTTCGTCATCGGTGGCGCCTTCGCCACCGTCGTCACCGCCTTCACGGCCATGTTCATGGACATCCTGGGCAAGATCGGCGGCAAGCCGAACTTCTCGAGCTACAAGCCGGGCAACGTGTCGGTGGGCGCGTTCATCACGGCGCTCGTGGCCTTCCTCATCGTCGCCTTCGTCATCTACTTCTTCGTCGTCAAGCCGTACGCGGCGGCCCAGGCGCGCCTCTTCCCCAAGGAGCCGGAGGCCGAGACGATCGACCCGAACACCGAGCTGCTCAAGGAGATCCGCGACGAGCTGCGGGCGGGCCGCGGCGTCTGACCACCCGCACCGATCGGCGAGCGACGAGCGGGCTACTCCCAGTGAGGAGGTCGCTGCTCGCGCAGCCAGCGGTCGTGCGTCGACTCACCCTCGGCCGGGGAGTCGCGCGGGGTGCCGACGTCCGGTGAGTCGTCGGTGCGCGGGTTGGTCGGTGGCCGGTCCACCCGGCGACGGCGGCGCCGCCGGGGCGCGCCGGCGCCGGTGGGGTCCTGCGGCTCAGCCACCGGGGGCCTGCCGGACCCCCACCGCGTCGAGCACCCGGGAGACGACCCGGGCGGGGTCCCGGAAGACCTCGGTCGTCCACACCCGCAGGTGCCGCCAGCCACGCCGTTCGAGCTCGGTGACCCGGACCAGGTCGCGGTCGCGCCCGGACAGGACCGCCGCGTAGGCCGGCCCGTCGCCCTCGACCGCGAGGAGCAACCGCCCCGGCGCCGTGGGGTCCTCGATACCGAGCTCGACGGGCAGCGGTGAGGTGCCGACCGACTCGTGGACGACGAGCCCGTGCTCGCGCAGCCGGCGGGCGAGGTCGGCGAGGACCAGGGAGGAGCCGTCGCGCGCGGTGGACGGTGCGACGTCGTCGCCGGTCACCGCCTCGACGTGCTCGAGCAGGTCGCGCAGCATCCGGGCCCCGGAGGTGCGCAGGCGGTCCGGGTCGAGGTCCTCGGCTCCGATCGAGGACACGACGGTCAGCCCGCGCCGGGCCCGGGTCAGTGCGACCCCGAGCCGGCGGTGACCGGTGTCGGTCGCGATCGGTCCGAAGCGGTGCAGGACCCGGCCGTGCGGGGTCTTGCCGAACCCGACGGTGAGCACGACGTCGTCCCACGTCTCGCCCTGGACGTGGTCGGCGTCCCGGACCGAGAACGCCTCCGGCCGGTCCTCGGCGAAGAACGCGGCGACCTCGTCGTCGAGGCCCTCGACGGCGTGCCGCACGGCGTCCTCGACGAGCCGGCGGTGCCCGGGGCCCAGCGCGATGACGGCGAGCGAGCGCTCCGGGCGGCGGCGAGCGTGCTCGAGGACGAGCTCGACGACCCGCTCCACCTCGGCCGGCGTCGACTCGACCGCGGCCTCGCCCTCGGCGACGACGCCGTGGCCGTCGACGAGCTCGTGCCGGACGACCGGCGCAGTGCCGGTGCCCGGGAAGGTGACGAGCGTGCCGTCGTAGAGCTGCGCGTCGGCGAACGCCACGAGGCGCTCGTCGAGCGCGCCGTACTGCCAGGTGAGGCGGCGCGTCGGCAGCACGCCGTCGAGGACGTCGACGACGGACTCGCTGTCGGCCTCCTCCGGGGCGTCGACCCCGGCCGACACGACGAAGGGGACCGGCGGCAGCTGGGCGGGGTCGCCGACGACGACGACGCGGCGGCCGCGGGAGACGGCGGCGACGGCCTCGGCCGGCGCGACGAGCGAGGCCTCGTCGACGACGACGACGTCGACGCACTCCCCGGGCGGCAGGACCGACGGCACGGTGAGCGGGCTGGCGAGCCAGATCGGACGGACCGCCGTGGCCAACGTGCCCACCGAGGCGAACAGCTCGGGGAGCGCGGACGGCCGCCGGGCGCGGGCGGCCTCGGCGCGCAGCCGGGTCTCCTCGTCCGGGCGGGCCCGGCGCACCTCGGCGACCCGCTCGGCCACGGCCGCGTGCACCCGGCCGACCTGGCCCTCGAGGGCGTCGCGGTCGGAGGAGACCAGGGTGGCCACGGCATCGGTCAGCGCGTGCGGGTCGAAGCGGCTGACGTAGCCGTCGTGCGCACCCACCTCGTCGGCGATCGAGCACCACCACACCCAGTCGAGCTCCGTGCGGACCCGTTCGGCGGGGACGCCGCGAGCGCGCAGGTCCTCGACCAGCGGGGTGAGGCCGAGCCGGTCGAGCAGGTCGAGCGCGAGCCGGATGTCCGGCGCGGCGTCGAGGCGACGAGCGGCCGCGTGGAGGGTGCCCATCCGGTCGGCCAGCTCGCCGAGGTCGAGCTCGACGAGGTCGAGGTCCTCCTCATCGTGCGGCAGCCGGTCGTCGACCCACGAGAGGTCGTCGACGAGCGCGTCGTGGGCGGCGCGCGCCCGGTCGAGCTCGACGGGGATCTCGGGTCGGCCACCGGACCCGGCGAGCTCGCGCCACGCGTGCCGCTGCATCTGGGCCTCGACGAGTGCGGCGTGGAGGTCGGCCGGCGGACGGCCCGGCCGCAGCAGCGCGCGGGCCTGCCGGCGCACCCGCCACCGCTCGACGACGCCGAGGTCGGAGTCGGCGGCACGCCGCTCGGCACCGGTGGCCGTGGCCGCGACGAGGTCGTCGAGCGGGATGTCGAAGACCTCGGGCCGGAACACCTCGAGGGTGTCGCGGACCTGCCCGACCGTGGCGAGGACGCGGTCCCAGTCGAGGACGGTCGGGGCGGCGGGGAGGTGCACGCCGCGGAAGACGTCACCGAGGATGCCCCGGGTCTCGGCGACGAGCCCGGTGGCGAGGCGCTCGACCCGCTCGCGGGCCTCGGCCGCCTCCTCCGGGGAGTGCAGGGCCGCCCCGAACCACGGGTCGTCGGCACCGTCGCCGTCCCAGGCGGCGAGGGCGGCGAGGCGGGTCAGGAGGTCGCCCGCCTCGTCGAGGCTGGCGCGGTCGAGGCGGAGGAGCACCGCACCCTCGAGCCGGACGCGGGAGCGGGGCGCCTGCGGCAGGGCGGCGTGCCGGCACACCTCCTCCTGCACCTCGTGGAGGGTCACGGCCCAGGGGTCGCGTCGGCCGTGCAGCGCGCGCAGGTGCTCGTCGAGCAGTGCGGCGGCCGCGGCCCGTGAGCGCCGGGCCTCGACGTCCTCGGCGGCCTCGCGCTCACGCTGCCGGCGGCTGCCGGGCCGGGCCCCTCGCTCGAGGACCCGGTCGAGGCCCTCGACGAGCTCGCGGACCACGGCCCGACGGGCATGACCGCCGTCGGCGAGGTCGAGGACGAGGTCGCCGAGCC
>JACXUW010000353.1 GCA_014763705.1 Micrococcales bacterium
ACGGTGAAGGTCGCCAGGGCCCACGTCGCGGCGCCACCCGCGAGGAGGGCACCGCGGCGCCGCACGGAGCGCAGGTCGACGGCGGCGGCGCGGTGCCCTCCTCGCGGGTGGCGCCGCGACGTGGGCCCTGGCGACCTTCACCGTCGGCAGCATGCCCGAGACCTCCCTCGGGTGGGCCGTGCAGGACCTCGGCGGCCTGGTCTTCCAGGTCGGCGTCTGGGCCCTGCTCGGCGTCCAGGCCGCCACCCTCGCCACCGGCACCGGTCGCTTCGCCCGCCGCATGATCCCGGTCGAGCGGGTCGTGCTCGCCGTCGCCATGGTCTGGTCGCTGCTCCACGGCGCGGTGCCGGCCTGGCGGGACGCCCCCTGGCTCGCCGTCCTCGACGTGTTCTGGCCCCTGTCGATGCTCGGCATGTTCGTCATCGGCGTCAAGGTGGCCGTCGCCGGCCGGTGGCGGGGTGCGGCGCGCGGGTGGCCCCTGCTCGCGGAGAGCTGGGCCGTCGTCACCGTCCCGACCTTCGTCGTGGCCGGCGAGGCCCTCGGCAACGTCGTCGGCGGAGTGCACCTCCTGCTGGGCTACACCGGCCTGGGCCTGCTCCTCGTGCTCCGTCCCGAGCTGGTCCGCCCCCGGCGCTGAGCCCCACGACGGCCCGGTCCTGCCCCGCGCGGGACCGGGCCGTCGTGACGTCCGGGGTTGGGAGCGGCCCGGGTGGGTAACCCGTCCCCATGACGAAGGAGCCCGACGCCCAGACCGTCCGCCGTGCCCGGAAGGCGCAGCAGGAGGAGACCGAGGACCGGGCGGGCGGCCCCGCGCGGCAGTGGCGGGAGGAGGCCGAGGACATCGCCCGGGCGAACGCCGGCCAGGCGAGCCGGGCCGCGGAGATGGGCGACCGCGTCGAGCCCACCATCCCGGTCACCGACCCGCAGGACGACCCCGGTGTCGTGCAGGACCGACCCGTCGGCGAGGCGCAGGAGGCCCAGACCGGTCGACACCACGCCGAGAACGGCTGAGGCGCAGCTCAGCTCGTGCGGTCGCGCAGGTCCGTGACGTGCCGGGAGACCGAGGGGTCGAACCCGAGCCCGAGGGCGAGGTAGGTGGCGGCGAAGTCGGTGAGCCCGACGAGCGAGGCCAGCCGCTCGACGAGGTGGCCCGCACGAGCCTCCGGCTCCAGGACGACCGCCCCGGCCTCGCGGGCTGAGCCGACGACGGCGTCCGCGAGCCCGCGGGCGGCGGGGTCGAGACCCGGGTCGCGGAGCACGACGAGCCCGAGGCGCGGCAGCGACGGCCCGTCGAGGTAGGGGTCGGCGAAGATGTCGCGCTCTCCCCCACCGGGTCCGCCTCCACCGACGGCTCCGAGGCCGCTGCCGAACGGTCCGTCCAGCGTGGCGACCACCGAGGAGGCGGCGTCCGGGAGCGCCCCGTGGGTCGCGGGGACCCGGGCGGTGCGCGAGAGCATCTGCGCGGCGCGGCAGGCCGCCACCCCGGTGAGGGCACCGTCGCCGAGGACGAGGGGCACGGTGCCGTCGAGCCCGGTGGCGATGACCTTGGCCGGGTTGACGAAGGCCTCGGAGGACGGACGACACTCCTCGGCGACGTCGTCGAGGACGTCGGCGACCCGCTCGAGGACCTCGACCGGGACGGACGCGAGACCGAGCCGGTCGGCGGCGACGAGCACCGGCGTCAGCAGCGACCACAGGGCCGTGCGCGAGCTCGGGGCCGGGATCGCGACGTCGACGTGCACCCCCCGGGCCCGGGCGGCGACGTCGGCGAGCGGCGAGCCGGCCGCTCCGACGGTCAGCAGGGACGCGCCGCGCCGGGCAGCCTCGGCGGCGAGGGCGAGCGGGCCGGCCGCCCGCCCGCTCTGCGAGACGGCGATGACGAGGTCGAGCGGCCCCACCCATCCGGGCAGGGGGGCGTCCCGGCGCACCGTGACGGGGACGGGCGACCCGGGGTCGGCCAGCACGTCGAGCACGTCCCCGACGACGGCCGAGCCGCCGAGGGCGGCCACGAGGACCGACCGGGGGCGCTCGCCGCCCGAGACCCGGCCGATGCCCGCCTCGTCGGCGGCGACGAGGGCACGACGCACCTGGGCCCCCGCGGAGGCGAGCGAGCGGAGGGAGTCGCGGGTGTCGAGCGCCGTGAGCGCGCCCAGGTCGTCCAGCCGCGCCTCGTCGACCCAGGTCATCGTCGTCCCCGTGCGGGCCGGTCAGCCCGGGCGGCGGGCCTCGTCGACGAGGAGCACCGGCACGCCCTCGTCGATCCGGTAGGCGAGCCCGCACGCGGCGTTCGTGCAGACCAGCTCGGGGCCGGTGGGTCCGGCCTCGTCGCGCAACTCACCCCGGCAGGCGGGGCAGCGGAGGATGTCGCGCAGCCAGGGCTCGAGGTGGGCGCTGGGCACGGCCGGCTCGCTCATGGGGTCCTCTCGCAGGGGGCCGGATCGGTCGCCCCGATCCTTCCACACCCCCCGGGCTCGGGGAGTCCTCCCCCCTCGCCCGTGTTGTGAGGACCTGACCTGCTGCCTAGGGTCCTGGATGTCGTCACGTGAGGAGGAAACCGCCCGTGCAGCTCGAGATCCTCGGCAGGGTCCGCCTGTCGTCGGGTGCGGGACCGGTGCGCCTCACCGAGCTCGAGCACGGCCTCCTGGCGCTCGCCGCGCTGCGTGACCACGTCGACGTCGACTCCCTCGGAGCGTGGCTGTGGGACGGCACACCGCCGTCCTCCGCCCGCAACCGCGTGCAGTCGCTGGTCTCCGGCATCCGCCGCAAGGCCGGCGCCGAGCCGGTCATCGTCACGGAGGGCCGGGGGTACCGGCTCGCGGACGAGCTGCGCGTCGACCTCCACGCCTGGCAGGCAGAGGTGACCGCGGCCCGGGCCGTGCGGGCGGAGCAGCCGCAGGAGGCCCTCTCCCGCTACGACACGGCGCTGGCCACCTTCGGCCACGACCCGCTGCAGGGCGCGCCGCTCACCGCCGCCGTCGAGGTCGAACGGGCCCGCCTCGCGCAGGAACGGCTCTCGGTGCTCGAGGAGCGGCACGACGCCGCGCTGCGCTGCGGCTCCCTCGAGGGGCTCGTCGCCGAGCTCGCCGCCCTCAGCGCACGGCACCCGTTCCACGAGGGCTTCACGGCCCTGTCCATGCTGGCACTCGCCGCCACCGGCCAGCAGCGGCGCGCTCTCGAGGTCTTCCGCGAGGCCCGGACCCGCCTCGACGACGAGCTGGGGGTGCGTCCGTCCGACCGCCTCGCCGAGGCCTGTGCCGAATGGCTGCACGAGCAGGTGCGCAAGCACTACTGGGGCTATGCGCCGGATGAGCAGCTGAGCAACGAGGAACTGATCCGCGAGCAGTACAAGGGCATCCGCCCTGCCCCCGGTTACCCGGCCTGCCCGGACCACACCGAGAAGGGCACGCTGTTCCAACTGCTGGATGCCGACGGCATCAGCCAGGTCACCCTCACCGAGCACTACGCCATGCTACCGACCGCGGCGGTCAGCGGCTGGTACTTCGCCCATCCCGAGGCGCAGTACTTTGCCGTCGGCAAGATCGACAAGGATCAGGTCGAGAGCTATAGCCAGCGCAAGGGCCAGGAGCTGGCCATCAGCGAGCGCTGGCTGATGCCGAACCTGGGCTACGACGCATGAATGACGCCGTGACCCGCTACCTGCTCGACGAATTCGAACAGGCCGACATGCTG
>JACXUW010000354.1 GCA_014763705.1 Micrococcales bacterium
GCGGTAGCGTGCGCCCCATGCCCGAGCGGTACCTCGTCCCCGACGACCTCGCCGCGAACGGGCTGGAGTTCGTCCCCGACGGCCTCGTCGCGGCCATCGGCCCCGACCGCACGGTCCGGTTCATGAACAGCAGCGCGGCTCGCATCACCGGCCTCCCCGCGGCCGAGGTCATCGGCCGCGACGTCGTCGAGGCGCTGCCGCTGCAGGACCTCGGCGGCGACTCCTGGTGGGAGCTCACCGACCCGTGGCACGGGCTCGAGACCCGCTCGGGGCACCGCGAGCGGCTGCTCGTCCTCCCGTCCGGCCGTGAGCTGCTCGTCACCGCCCGGTACAACCGTCGCTCGCGCGGCGGACCGGTCGTCTCGGTCGTCCTCGGCCTGCGCGACGCCGAGGGCCGGCGCCGGGCCGAGCAGGAGTCGGCCGCGCTGCTCACCTCCGTCGCCCACGAGCTGCGCTCCCCGCTCACCGGCGTCAAGGGGTTCTCCAGCACCCTCCTGCGCAACTGGGACCGCTTCACCGACGACCAGAAGCGGCTGATGCTCGAGACCATCGAGGCCGACGCCGACCGGGTGACCCGGTTGATCACCGAGCTCCTCGACACCTCACGGATCGGCACCGGTCGGCTCACCGTCCACGCCCAGCCGGTGCCGGTGCTGCCCCGCCTCGACGGCCAGGTCGAGCGGCGGGTCGCGGCCGGCGCCGAGCGCGAGCAGTTCGACGTGCACGTCGAGGACGGTGTGGAGGTCGTGTGGGCCGACCCGGACCGCCTCGAGCAGGTGCTGACCAACCTCGTGGACAACGCCCTGCGGCACGGGCGCGGCAAGGTGCGCATCGCGGCCGAGCGCTCGCGCTGGGACGGCCCGGCGGCGGTCGACGTCGTCGTGAGCGACGACGGCGACGGCATCGCCCCGCAGCATCGCGAGCTGGTGTTCTCCCGGTTCTGGCAGGCCGGCGCCAAGCACGGCACCGGCCTCGGGCTCTACCTCGTCCGCGGCCTCGTCGAGGCGCACGGGGGAGAGGTCGTCGTCGAGGACGCGCCCGGAGGCGGTGCGCGCCTCCGGGCGACCTTCCCCGACGTCGGCTAGGGCGTCAGCCCGCCACGCCCTCGCGCAGCGGCTCCTCGACGACGGCCTTGTCCTCGTCGGGCGCCCCGGGGACCGGGTCGCCGCCACCGGCGCGCACCCGCTCCTCGATCCGCTTGCCCGTCTCCTCGTCGACGTTCCGCCAGTAGACGAACGCGCGCTCGAGGACGTCCTCGCGCACCCCGCCGAGCGCGCCGGCGACGGTCTCGACGAAGCGGTCGCGCTGGGCGTCGTCGAACACGTCCCGGACGAGCATCCCGGGCTGGGTCCAGTCGTCGTCCTCGGCATGGAGGACGTAGGCCTGCCGGACCATCTCGCCGTCGGCCTCCCAGCCCTCGGCGACGGGCCCCTGGAACGTCGAGTGCCCGCGGCCCATGCTGTTCGGGATGTACGTGGGGCCGCCCGTGACCTCGTAGTTCATCGCCCCGTCGAAGACGAGGTGGTTGGCCCGCTCCTCGACCTCCGGCAGGGGCCGGTTGACCGGCAGCTGGTGGGCGTTGGTCCCCACCCGGGCCCGGTGCGCGTCGGCGTACGAGAAGACGCGGGCCAGCAGCATCTTGTCGGGCGAGAACCCGATCCCCGGGACGATGTTGCTCGGCGCGAACGCGGCCTGCTCGATCTGGGCGAAGTGGTTGACCGGGTTCTCGTTGAGCTCGAAGGTGCCGACCTCGATCAGCGGGTAGTCCGAGTGCGGCCACACCTTCGTGAGGTCGAAGGGGTTGAACCGGTAGTCCTTCGCGTCCGCGTAGGGCATCGCCTGGATGAACAGCGTCCAGCGCGGGTGGTCGCCACGCTCGATCGCCTCGAAGAGGTCGCGGCGGTGGAAGTCGGAGTCGGCACCGGAGATGCGCTCCGCCTCCTCGTTGGTGAGGTTCTCGACGCCCTGCTCGGTGTGGAAGTGGAACTTCACCCAGTGCTTCTCGCCGGCCTCGTTGCTCATGAGGTAGGTGTGCGAGCCGTACCCGTTCATGTGCCGCCACGAGCGCGGGAGTCCGCGGTCGCCCATGAGGTAGGTGACCTGGTGGGCCGACTCGGGCGAGTTGGTCCAGAAGTCCCACTGCATCGTGCCGTCGCGCAGGCCGGAGTCGGCCAGCCGCTTCTGGC
This sequence comes from Micrococcales bacterium, assembly GCA_014763705.1. Classification (GTDB taxonomy): domain Bacteria; phylum Actinomycetota; class Actinomycetes; order Actinomycetales; family Dermatophilaceae; genus Phycicoccus. The sequence goes on from JACXUW010000354.1 coordinate 2,187, forward strand.
TGCGGATGAAGTGCGGGAACTTCATCGGGTCGCGGAGGAAGAAGACCGGGGTGTTGTTCCCGACGAGGTCCCAGTTGCCGTCCTCGGTGTAGAAGCGCACCGAGAAGCCGCGCACGTCGCGCCAGGTGTCGGGGGAGCCGAGCTCGCCGGCCACCGTCGAGAAGCGGGCGAGGGTGCGCACGCTCGACCCCGGGCGGAAGACGGCGGCCTTCGTGTAGCGGGTGATGTCGTGGGTGACGGTGAAGGTGCCGAACGCCCCGGAGCCCTTGGCGTGCGGCTTGCGCTCGGGGATGTTCTCGCGGTTGAAGTGGGCCAGCGTGTCGAGCAGGTGCACGTCGTGGAGCATCAGCGGGCCGTTCGGCGAGAGGCTGAGGCTGTGCTCGTCGCTCTCGGCCGGGGCCCCGTTGGCCATCGTCGAGCCGGTGGGGGTGCCGAGGTCCTCCGGGTGGGCGTACGGGTCGGTCGTCATCGCGTCTCCTTCGCTCGTTTTCCCCCGTCCCGACCACCCTCGCACCGTGTCTGGAACGAGTCAAGAGAACGGTCTCCCGCGGGGGTCCGTCAAGGGTCCGGCGCTCGGATGGCGGGAGTCCCGTCCCGATGCGAGAGTGTGCGGGTGACGACGGTGACCCTTGCGCCGTACCGGCGGGTCCTCTCCCGGCCGTCGCTGCGCCGCACCCTGCTCCTCGGGTCGGTCTCGCGGGTCGCCATGTTCGGGACGCCGGTCATCGTCGCCCTCCACGTCGTGACGACCCTCGGCCAGGGGTACGCCCGGGCGGGCCTCGTCGGCGCGTTCGTCACCATCGCCATCGCCGTCGGCGGCCCCTGGCGCGGCCGCCTCCTCGACCGGCACGGGCTGCGGGCGGTCGTCGGGCCCTCGGTCCTCGTCTCCGGCGCGTGCTGGCTCACCGCGCCGTTCGTCGGCTACTGGGCGCTCGTGGCCCTCGCGACGGTGGCCGGCGTCTTCGTCGTCCCGGTCTCCTCGATCCTGCGGCAGGCGGTCGTCGCGGCGGTCCCCGCGCAGGACCGTCGCACCGCCCTCTCGCTCGACTCCGCGGTCATGGAGCTGACCTTCATGGTGGCGCCGGCGCTCGCGGTGTGGTGGGCGGCGCAGGGCTCGACGACGTGGGTCCTCTTCGCCGTGCAGGCCTTCGGGCTCGCCGCGGGCCTGCTCCTGTGGCTCGTCGACCCGCCGCTGCGGCACGAGTCCGACCCGGACCACCCCCACGACGCGCACCGTTCGCGCTGGCTGCGCGGCCGGTTCCTCGGGGTGATCGCGATGGTCGTCGCGACCGCGGTCATCCTCGCCGGGTCCGACCTCGGGTTCGTCGCGACGAGCCGCGACCTCGGTGCGGTCCGGTCGCTGAGCCTCGTCATCGTGCTGTGGGGGCTCGGGTCGCTCGTCGCGACGAACCCGAGGTCGGACCCGGCGAGGATGACCGCGGTCGCGACGACCATCGCGATCACCCCGAGGA
>JACXUW010000355.1 GCA_014763705.1 Micrococcales bacterium
GTGGGGGCGGGCGCAGCCGTGGACGCCGTGGGGTCGGTCGCGGGAGCAGCCGTGTCGGCGCCCTCGTCCCAGGGGTCGACGTCGTCGGTCGACCCGGCCGCGTCGGCCTTCGCCTTCTCGGGCGACGGCTCGCCCTCGGAGGTCCCGGCCGCCGTGTCGACGGTGGCGGCCGGCTCGTCCCACGGGTCCGGCTCGTCCTCGGTCGGGGCCGGTGCTGCGGCAGGCTCCGTGGTGGTCGCGGTCTGGGCCGAGCCCGACGGCGCCGCCGGCTCGTCCCAGGGGTCACCCTCGTCGTCGGTTCCGCTCCCGGCCTCGGTCACCGAGGTGTCCGCGACCGCGGCGGCCGTCGCTCCCGCCGCCGTGGCAGCCGCAGGCGCGGCGGCCTTCTCGACCGGGGCCTCCTGGACCGGGGCCTCCTCGACCGGGGCCTCGACCACCGGAGCAGCAGCGGCCTCGGGATCCTGCCCGCGACGCACCGCCGCGAGCAGCATCTGGGCGACGTCGACGACCTCGACCTCGTCACCGACCCCCTGCGCCTGCTTCGCCGTCAGCCCGTCGGAGATCATCACACGGCAGAACGGACAGCCGATGGCGATCCGCTCCGCCCCGGTGGCCAGCGCCTCGTCGGTGCGGTTGGTGTTGATGCGCGTTCCGAGCTTCTCCTCCATCCACATCCGGGCACCGCCGGCGCCGCAGCAGAAGGACTTCTCGCCCGAGCGCGGCATCTCGCGCAGCTCGACCCCGGGCAGCGCGCCGATCAGCTCGCGCGGCGGGGCGTAGACGTGGTTGTGCCGGCCGAGGTAGCACGGGTCGTGGTACGTCACGGACGCTGCGGTCGACGCGACGTTCTTCGCCGACGACATCCCCGGTGCCTCGTCCGGTCGGGCCACCGGCACGAGCTTCTTCTCGCGGACCAGCCGGTTGAGCAGCTGGGTGTGGTGCACGACCTCGTAGGTGCCGCCGAGCTGCGGGTACTCGTTCTTGATGGTGTTGAAGCAGTGCGCGCAGGTGACGACGACCTTCGTGACCCCGAACTCGCCGAAGGTCTCGACGTTCTGCGCGGCGAGGGTCTGGAAGAGCAGCTCGTTGCCGGCCCGACGGGCGGAGTCGCCGGTGCACGTCTCGCCGTCGCCGAGGACCGCGAACGAGACCCCGGCGGTGTCGAGCAGCTCGGCGACGGCACGGGTCGTCTTCTTCGCGCGGTCCTCGTAGGCGCCGGCGCAGCCGACCCAGAACAGCCACTCGACCTCGGACGCCTGCTCCACGTCCTGGCCGAGCACCTTGACCGGGAACGGCAGGTCCTTGGCCCAGTCGAGGCGCGCCCGGGCGCCCATGCCCCACGGGTTGCCCTTGCCCTCGAGGTTCTTGAAGAGGCCGCCGAGCTCGTTCGGGAACGCGGACTCGATGAGGGTCGCGTACCGGCGCATGTCGACGATGTGGTCGACGTGCTCGATGTCGACCGGGCACTGCTCGACGCAGGCGCCGCAGGTCGTGCACGACCACAGGACGTCCTGGTCGATGACGGCGTCCGGGCCGTGCGGGTTGTACGCCGTCAGGGGCGCGGCGGGGTCGTAGCCGGTGTCGCCGACGAGCGCCATCGAGGTCCAGTCGACGACGTCGACGGTGCCGGCCGGCTCGACGCCGTCGGTGGGCACGGTCTGCGCGGCGGCGGCCACCGAGGCGAGCGCCTTCTCAGGGTCCCCGCCGGAGGACTCGAGCGCGCGCAGGTACGGCGCCTTGGCGTCCGCGTGGTCGCGCAGCGTCATCATGAGCAGCTTCGGGGACAACGGCTTCTCGGTGTTCCACGCCGGGCACTGCGACTGGCAGCGGCCGCACTCGGTGCACGTCGAGAAGTCGAGCAGGCCCTTCCACGTGAAGTCCTCGACCGCGCCGACCCCCAGCCGGTCGCCCTCCTCCATCTCCTCCATGGCCTCGAGGTCGAACGGCTTGCCGCCCACCGTCATCGGCTTGGCGGCACCGAGCGCGGTGCGGCCGGAGGGCTCGCGCTTGAACCAGATGTTGGGGAAGGCGAGGAAGCGGTGCCACGCGACGCCCATCGTCGGCTGGAGCGCGATGGTGATCATCCACGCGAAGGAGATGAGGATCTTGACGGTCGCGACGACGTACACCCACGCCGCGATGCCCGAGGCCGACGTGCCCGCCCACCAGCCGGCCATCCAGCCGGTCAGCGGGAAGTGGGCGACGAGCGAGGTGTCGGGCTCGAAGCGCTGCACCATCGCCGCCTCGAGACCGCGCAGCAGGAGGATGCAGAGGGTGACGACGAGGATGGTCAGCTCGACGTAGTAGGCCTGCCAGAAGGTCGACCCGAAGAAGCGGGAGTTCCGCCCGCCCTCGCCGGCCGCCCGCCTGGGGTGGTTGCGCTGGCGGATCGCCATGAGCACGAGGATGCCCACGAGCCCGCCCCACGCGAACACCTCGACGACCCACTCGAACGGGGCGAAGTGCCCGATGAGCGGCAGCCGGTAGTCGGGCTGGACGAGCTGGAAGAAGGCGTTGACGAGCGTCGTGAAGAGGATGATGAACGCGAGCGCCGTGAACCAGTGCGCCGCCGCGACGACCTTCAGCCGCGACATCCGGGTGTGCCCGAGGAACTCCTTGGCCAGGGTCCAGGTGCGGGCCGCGGGCTCGCCGGTGCGGGTGGCGTCCGGTCGGCCCAGCCGGTACAGCGACACGAACCGGCCGACCTGCCGGAAGAGCAGCGCCCAGCCGATCGTCGGCACGACGAGGCACAGCACGATGCCGACGACCTGCACGGCCGTCACCCCGCCGAACCGGTCGTCGAAGGAGGGGAGGACGTCGCTGGCCAGGGCAGGGGCGAGGGCAGCAGGCATGCGCGCCAGCGTACCGGCCGGTAAGCGAGCGCTCACCGGTCTGTGACGACCGTCAACGCACACCCGGGCGCCACAGGTCGTCCCTGTGCGCCGCACAGCCCGGGCACAGGTCGCGTTCCTAGCGTTCGGCCCCATGCGAGTCGACGACGCCCTGCGCAGTGACCTCGTCCAGGACGTCGTCGACGAGGCGGTCGGCCGGGGCCACCGCGCCGACCCGGTGCTGCCCGCGACCGGTGGGCCGGCGGGCAACGCGGTCCTCACCGCGTGGACCGGCCTCGTCCTGCTCGTCCTCTTCGTCGCCGAGCTCCTCACGCTCTTCGACGTCCGGGGGCTCATCTCGTGGCACGTCGCCCTCGGCGCCATCCTCGTCCCGCCCGCCCTGCTCAAGACGGCGAGCACCGGCTGGCGGCTGGTGCGCTACTACCTCGGGCACGAGCCCTACCGGGTCGCCGGACCGCCGCCGATGCTGCTGCGCCTCCTCGGCCCGCTCGTCGTCCTCTCCACCCTCGGCGTGCTGGCCTCCGGCACGCTCCTCGTCGTGCTCGGCGAGTCCGGCGGCCGCCGGTCCCTGCTGTCGCTCCTCGGCTTCCGGCTCGACTGGGTCACCGTGCACCAGGGCTTCTTCGTCGTGTGGTGCGTCGCGACCGGGCTGCACCTGCTCGGCCGGATCGTCCCCGCGCTGCGGCTGACCGTGCGCCGGGTCCGGGGCGCGGTCCCCCGGGGCCGGGTCCCGCGCGCCGTCGCGCTCGTCGTGGCCGGTGGGCTCGCGGCCGTCCTCGCCGTCGTCCTCGTC
>JACXUW010000013.1 GCA_014763705.1 Micrococcales bacterium
GTCATCTGCGCCGCGCTCTCGGAGTGGGTCGGCAGCGTCTCGGGGCTCCCGGTCGACTTCCAGATCCAGCGCATGACCGAGGCCAACGAGGCGTACGCCGGCGAGTTCCGCAACCCGCTCGGGCTGCGGGTGATGTCCCGATGACCGCGCGGATCGCGAGGGCTCTCGACCCGGCGCAGGCGGCGCAGCTGTGCGGGACGTGCGACGCCGACCCGAAGGTGCCGGCGGGCCGGTACTGTGCCCGGTTCGCGTGCTACTGCGGTCACGAGGCGTGTCCGGCGTTCGCGTTCTACGTGCCGCGTCGGCCACCGGAGGCGCTGGACGCGCTCAACGTGGTCGACCTGGCCCCGACCCGCCGGCGCCGCGCGTCGCGGAGGTCGGCATGAAGGGCCGCGAGACCGGCGAGGTCCTCGACGACATCGACGCCGCCCTCGACGACTACGTGGAGTGGCACGGCTCGGTCGACTCGGCCTCGTGGACGGCTGACGGGTCGCACGAGGTCACCACCGGCGGCGAGTACTACGCCTTGGACGAGCACTGGCAGGTGATGGACTTCGGCCCCTGGTTCGAGGCCTTCCGTGCCCAGTGGGCTGAGATCGCCGCCCGCACGGCCGCGGTGATCGACGCGCTCGTCATCCGCACGGTGACGGTCAACCAGCCCCGCCGGTACGGCCACCACTCGATCGAGCTGGCCATCCTCGACGAGCTCAACCGCACCCGGACACCGGAACCCGAACCGGCAGTCGACCCGCTGGCCGCGCTCGCCGCCGAAGCCCTCGACGGTCCCGCCGAGTTCGAGCGCGTCCACGCTGCCCGCTTCACAGACGCCCTGAGCCGCGCGCTCGCGGCCAACGACGCCCCGGCCGGTCCCAACGACCACCGGACCGGCGTGCGCGCCCAGAGCAGCCCGTACGGGCCCCGGCAGCACGGTGGTCGCTGATGAGGTACTTCGTCGTGTTCGCCATCGCGTGGGTGTTCGTCCTCGCGATCGTCCTGCCGGCGGCCCTCGCCTGCCGCCCGAGCGTCGTGTCGACCCGTGAGGCCGTGACCACCGCGCTCGCCACCTCCCTCGGCGTCGTCGCCGGGCTCGCCCTCCTAGTCGCTCTCGTGGCCGCGCGATGACCTACCCCGACGCCCCGAAGGCCCGCAGGCGCGCCCTGACGACCCTCGAGACGGAGGCGAAGTACTTCCGCGAGCAGGCCGCGATCGACGCAGACGTCCCGGACGTGCGCGACCTGTGGATCGCGCTCGCGGACAGCCTCGACGCGTACGTGGCGGCCCAGCGTGGCCATGACGACCGCGCCCCGTGGGAGGTCGCGCTGTTCGACGTGGTGCACCCGCCCTAGAGCGGCCGGCCGCGCACCGACAGCCGAACTGTCCCTGCCGAGAACGAAGCCCTGATGGAGTCCATCACCCGATGCCCTGGCTCAAGTCCAGTGACAAGTCCGGCCTGCACCCGCTGGTGTTGGCCGTCCGTCGTGCGTTCCGCGCCGACGAGCGCTCGGTCAACGAGGTGTACGGCTTCGTCTCCCGCTGCGCCACCCTCTCGGCCGGCTTCATGACCGACTACGTGGTGGACATCGGCACCGCCGAGCTCGTCGGCGGCGACCGCACCCAGGTCCTGCTCCGGCAGGCCGGCGAGGCGGGCCTGCTCGTCGCCGAGGGCCGCGGCCGGAACCGGACGTGGCGCATCGTCGAGGACGACGACCTGTGGCACATCCGGGCCCGTGAGGACGTCCTGTGGGACCGCCAGCGCGACCAGGACCGCCGCAACCCCGAGCTCACCGCCCGCGTGCTGATGCGTGACGGCGACCAGTGCCGCTACTGCCGCGTGGTCCTGGTCAGCTCGAAGGACACCCGCTCCGGCCGCGGCGCGACCTACGACCACCTGGTCCCGGGCGCCGCGGCCACGTTCGACACCTACGTCCGCTGCTGCGTCCGATGCAACTCCCGCTTCAAGGAGCTGCCCCGCCACGAGAAGGAGAAGCACCTGCTGCCGCCCCCACCGCTGCCGTACTTCGCGGCCAAGTCCCAGAGCCGGAGCAAGGTCGAGGCGTTCCTCGGCCACCGCGTGCACGCGGCGAACGACCCGTTCACCGACGCCGCTCCGGCCAGCCCACCGTCCAGCTCGGGAGGCCCCGCTGCCGTAGGCGCGACCTCCGACCGGGAACCCGCTGCCGTAGGCGCGACCCCGACTGCCCCGGAACCCGCTGCCGCAGGCGCGACCCGGGCCGAGCAGGGAGGCACCGCTGCCGCAGGCGCGACCTCCCAACCGGGTACCGCTGCCGCAGGCGCGACCCCCGAGCACCCGGGCGGCGCCCCGCCCGGCGCCGGCTCCGGACCACCGTGGTCCGAGGGTGGACGCCGGGACGGGCCGGGTCTCGGGCCAGGACCGGGACTGGACGAGGACGGGGCGGGTGGCGCGAGCCTGCCCTCCTCCGGATCTTCTGCCCGTCGTGGGTCTCGTGCTCGAAGGGGTGGTTCCCGGTGACGAAGAGCAAGACCGCCGCCAGCAAGGAGACCCAGCGCAAGGCGAAGCAGGCCCGGCAGTCGTCTGGGCCGATGACGCTCAAGCAGGTCGTGGGTGAGCTCGTCGACGCGTACGGCAACCACGACGACGTTCCGCTCGAGCACGTGTGCACGACCGAGGGTCCGTCGGCGTGCACCCACGGCGAGCACTGGCACGAGCCCCTGCTGCAGCGGCTGGCCGGTCTCGCCCAGCCGGGCACCGGCGCGCCGCGCGACCCGGACTCGAAGCCGCCGAAGGGTCAGCGCGGGTCACCGGCGCCGTGGGCGGCCGGGCCGGTGCACCTGGTCGACGAGGCCTACCGTGGCGCGGTCCGGTTCGACGCTGACCTCCGTCGTCGCCTCGAGCTCGGCCCGCTGCACGTGCACCGCGGCATCGGCGAGCGGGCCCGCATCGGCGCCCTGTGCGCCGGCGGCCGGCCACCCTTCGCGCCGTGCACCCACCCGACGTGTCAGCCGATCCGGAAGGCGATCACGACCGAGGCCGCCGAGACCCCGATCGAGATCGCCGGCCCGGCTGCGCTGCGCGGGCTGCCGCTGCTCGTCGACCTCCTCCTCGAGCGCGACCCGACCCACTGGCTCGTCGCCGGTCCGCTGGTCGACCCGGAGCATCCGGACCGCGGGCGCGCCTGGGGCGAGGTCGAGCGATCGGTCCGTCGCTGGCACAAGGACGCCAAGGAGCTCACCGGCCACGTGGACCGCCCGGTGATCCTGCGCCAGCGGTTCAACCCGTTCGCCGGCCAGAAGTGGCTCGGCCCGACGTGCGCGGGCCCGTGGACGTGCGGGCACCTGTCGTGCCGGCTGATCTACCTCGCGCCGCGGCCTCGCTGGGAGAACGCCTACTGCCCGCACTGCGGGTCGGCCGGCTTCCCGTGGGACGCGACGTGGGGAGTCCTGACGTGCGACCACCCGCGCTGCCGCGACGAGAACGGCCGACGGCCGGCTTGGTCGATGGAGGCGTTCATGCGACCGATCACCGAGATCGCCGAGGCCTTCGAGGAGCAGCAGTGAGCGACGAGCACCACGCCGACGGGATCCGCTTCGGCGGCCCGGCCACCGACACCGAGTGCCTCACCGAGGACATCGTCTCGACCGCGACCGCGGCCCACCGCGTCGGCGTGAGCGTCGAGCACTTCTACGTCTGGGCCCGACGGCGCGGCGTCACGCCGGTGCACCGCGTCCGGGTCGGCCGCTCGACCGTCGCTGCCTGGTCTCTCAGCGCGGTGCTCGACGCCCACAGCAGGAGGCCCTGAGCAGGTGCCCCAGCCAGACGCCGACTGGTTCTGCACCTTCGGCTACCACCACCCCGTCCCGAGCCTCGCCGCCCAGTGCGAGGATCCCAACCACAAGGAGAGGCCCCAATGGCCAAGCACAACCCCATCCCGGAATCCATCACTACCAGCGACCTCGCGGCCGCGCTCGAGGTCCTCGGCTTCGACGTCGCCCGCAGTCGGGGTGGCCTGATCTCGCTGCACTTCGACCTGGTCGACCGGCGCTTGACGGTGAAACGGAATGTCAGGAACGAAGCCGGAGTCATCGCCGCGGGCGGGGCGGGTGTCACGCTCGAGGTGGCCATCGACTTCGACCCACCGTCGCTCGTCCCGGCACCCTGCGCCGCCCCGCTGTCGTCCGCCTCGGCGTAGGGCGCCGCCCGCTCCGCCGACACGCGCTGCCGCGGGTCTTGGTGCTCGCCCTCGCGGCCTGTTAGGGTGAATGCCAGCGGACGAACTGTGTCCACCGAAGGCCCGACCAGACGGTCGGGCCTTCGTCGTTGGCGGGGAAGGTCGCGCGACCACGGCACCCGCGTCCACAACGATGGGCGGTGGCACATGGCGACGCAACGCACCAGCCGCCCCACCCGCGGGCAGACCGACCGCGAAGCCGGCTACCTCACTCGCCTGCTGGGTCGGATCGGCCGTGCCCCGTCCGGTTGCTGGCCGTGGCTGGGCACCCTGACGTGGGGCGGCTACGGCCAGATCGGCCGGCACGGGCAGAACGTGACTGCGCACCGAGCGGTGTGGGAGCACTTCGTCGGGCCGATCCCGGAGGACCTGACGCTCGGCCACCGATGCCACGACGAGGACCTCACCTGTCCGCCCGGGCCGTGTGAGCACAGACGATGCGTGAACCCGACCCACCTCTACCTGCAGACGCGATCCGAACAGATGACGGCTCGCCTCGCTCACGCCGCGGCGATGTAAGGGCCCGAAAATATTCGCCCCCTGTCGGGCGCTCGACTCCTCCGCCCCTGCTTCTCTCTCCCCCCGGGGATACCGAACGCGTTCTGGGGGAAACAATTCGGGGCCTGACGAAGTTAGGTCGGTCCCAGATGGCTCAGCCGGACCCGTACGGAGCCGATCACCGGCGTAGGCGCGAACCAGCGATCGAGGCGGCGTACAACACGCCCTGCCCGCGCTGTGGGCTGCCGATGTTGCGGGGTCAGAAACTGCACTTCGGCCACACCAAGGACAAGGGGATCGAGCCGTGGTCGAAAGCGGACCGGGTCGAGCACGCCGACTACGACGACTGCCCCACCGGCGGGAACACCGCCGCCGGTGGCCGGCTCGGTCGCCAGATCCAGGACCTCAAGCCGTCGCGCGTGTGGTGATGCCGGGCTGAGGTCGCAGCCGAAGGAGCACCACCGTGAGCAACGACTGGAAGCCGCGGCCGCTGTCCAAAACGGCGATGCGCGACCACCGAGTCCTCGAGCTCGTCGCCCAGGGAAAGGGCTTCGACGAGGTCGCGGCGCTGTGCGGCTACGCGAACCGGTCCGGCGCGTGGAAGGCCTACCAGCGCGCGCTCAAGGCTCGCGCGGTCGACCTCGGGGACGAGCAACGGCGCACGCTCGAGCTGCACCGTCTCGACCTGATGACGGACGCGGTCTGGGAGGACGCAATGAAGGGCGACCGCGGCGCGATCCGCGAGGCGCTCAGGATCAGCGCCGCCCGGGTTCGCCTGCTCGGCCTGTCGGTCGCGCCCCACCGCTCGAGCGGGCTCGGCGACGACGGCCCGGACGGCGAAGAGGAGGGCGTCGTCGTCGGCCCGGACGCGATGGACCGTCTGCGTGAGGAGCGTGCTCGCCGTGAAGCTGAGCGCTCTGCTCGACCCTGAGCAGGAGTACGACGAGCGCGAGCTGCCGCTCGGCGCGCAGGAGCCGACGGACAGCCTGGTCCCGCCGGCGGCGTTCACCCACGGGCACGACGCGATCGCGCTCGCGGAGTACTGCGGCTACGACCTGTACCCCTTCCAGAAGCAGGGGCTGGTCGAGAAGCTCGGCGCGAACATGGTCGAGCAGCGCGACGGGAGCCGCGTCGAGCGCTGGGCCGCCGGCGAGACGGCCGACGTGATCTCGCGACGCAACGGCAAGTCGGTCGAGATCGAGATCCTCATCCTCGCGGGCCTCTTCCTGCTCGGTGAGCGCAAGATCATGTACACCGCGCACCGTGACGACACGGCGCTCGAGGTGTTCAACAACGTCGTCGCCGCGATCCAGCGGACGCCGAAGTTCTGGGCCGAGCTCGACGAGGCCGGCCCGCGCCGCGCGAACGGCCAGCGCGCGATCAAGCTCCGCAACGGCGCGGTCTGCTACTTCCGCACCCGCACCACCGACTCCGCCCGCGGCCAGGGCTACAACCGGCTGATCCTCGACGAGTCGCAGAGCCTCACCGAGGAGCACCTGGCGGCGCTGATGCCGCTCGTCACCGGCGCCGAGAACGCCCAGTTGAACTACGCGGGGTCGGCCGGCAGCGTGCGCGCGACGATCCAGGCGAAGCTGTGGCGCTCGTACAAGAAGAGCGAGCGGGGCCTGTGCTACCGCGGCTGGCACCTCGACCCGGATGAGGACTTCGACGACCTCGACAAGATCGCGGCCGTCAACCCCCGCCTCGGCCGCGGGCTCTCGTACGAGTTCGTGGCCAAGGAGTTCGCGCGGATGGCCCGCCAGGACTTCGGCCGCGAGCGTGGCGGCGCGTCGACGTACCCGCGCGAGGAGGGCGCCGGCTGGCTCGTGCCGGAGAAGGCGTGGACCCGCGCCCTCGACGAGGACTCGGCGATCGCCAAGGGCGAGGCGCCGGCGTTCGTGCTTGAGGCAGACCCGCAGCTCGAGCGCGGCACGATCGGCACCGCCGGCCACCGCGACGACGGCGCGATGCACCTCGAGGTCGTCGCGCACGAGGCCGGCGTCCAGTGGATGGTGCAGCGCGCGAAGCAGCTGCGCGCGGACCACGGCGGCGACGTGTGGGTCGACCCGAAGGGCCCGTGCGGGTTCATGCTCGGCGACCTCGCCGAGGCCGGAGTCCCGGTGAAGCTCTTCGACCCCGAAGACCTCAAGAACGCGTGGACGTGGTTCTACACGCAGGCGAACCCGAAGCCGCTCCCGCTGCCCCCCGGCGAGCAGGAGGACCCCGACAAGCCGCGGCCCATCCCCCGGCCGGGCCTGTTCCACCGCGGCGGGCTGCTGATGACGCAGGCGCTCGCAGCCGCCGAGCTGCGCAAGCTGCTCGACCGTCACACGCTGCGCCGCAGCGTCTCGGCCGAAGTCAACCAAGGCCCGATCGTCGCCCCCATGCTCGCCGGCTACGCCGTGATCAAGGCCGGCCGCGACCACAAGGATCCGCCCCCGTCGCCGGTCCGCGCGACCGGCCAGAGCCGTCGCACGCCCCCCGAGCGACGTCGACGACGCACTCCCGCGGACGTCGACGTCGCGACCGCTGGCTTCTGAGCCCCGCAGAGGAGGTGACCCGTGGCCGAGCAGGACACCACCACACCGCCCTCGCCGAAGAGCACCCGCTCGCAGGCCGCTCAGCGTGAGGTCGGGTACGCGGTCGCCCCCACGACCGGGATCGACTGGTGGCAGCCGGGCTCGCTCGATGACGAGACCACCCCCGAGCTCGCGTGGCCGCTGAACCTGGTCGTCTACGACGCGATGCGCAAGCAGGACGCCCAAGTCGGCTCGGTGCTGCGGGCGGTGACGTTCCCGGTCCGCTCGACCCACTGGCGCATCGACCCGAACGGCGCGCGGCCGGAGGTCGTGCAACACGTCGCCGGCGACCTCGGGCTGCCGATCAAGGGCGAGCAGGACATCGCGCCGGGCCGGATGAGGGACCGCTTCTCCTGGTCCTCGCACCTGCGGCACTCGCTGCTGATGCTCCCGTTCGGGCACATGGCGTTCGAGCAGCTGTACCGCTACGACGAGGCCGCGAACCTGCTGCACCTGCGCAAGCTCGGCCCGCGGATGCCGCGCTCGATCGCGAAGTTCAACGTCGCCCGCGACGGCGGCCTGGTCTCGATCGAGCAGCACGGCATCGGCACGAACGCGACGAGCGACATCACCATCCCGATCTCGCGGCTGGTGATGTACGTCAACGAGCGCGAGGGCGGCAACTGGCGCGGCATGAGCCTCCTCCGCACCGCGTACAAGAACTGGCTCCTCAAGGATCGGCTCCTGCGCACCGAGACGATGACGATCGACCGCAACGGTCTTGGCGTCCCGGTGTACACCGGCGCCGAGGGCGAGACGAGCCTCGACGACGGCCAGGACATCGCCTCCTCGCTCCGGGCTGGCGACAACGCCGGCGCCGCGATCCCGTACGGAGCGCTCCTCAAGCTCCTCGGCGTCGAGGGCCAGCTGCCGGACGCGCGCAAGCCGATCGAGTACCACGACCAGCAGATCGCCCGGGCCGTGCTCGCGCACTTCCTCAACCTCGGCACCCAGACCGGCTCCTGGGCCCTCGGCTCGACCTTCGCGGACTTCTTCACCCAGTCCCTGACCGCCGTCGCCCAGGACATCGCCGACGTCACCACCGCGCACGTCATCGAGGACCTCGTCGACGTCAACTACGGCGAGGACGAGCCCGCTCCGAAGCTCGTGTTCGACGAGATCGGCTCCAACGCCGCGGCGCTCGCGCTCGCGGTCAAGACGCTCGTCGACGCCGGCGTGATCAGCCCGGACGAGGGCATCGAGGCGCACCTGCGGCTCGGGCTGGGCCTGCCGACCAAGACCGAAGGAGACACCCGTGACAACTCCGCTGCGTGACCCGCTGGCCGAGGCCGTCCCCGCGGCGCTCGACGTGCCCCGCCGCCGGTACTGGGGCGACCGGAAGCCGCCGCAGAACCGCGCCGAGATGTTCTCGCTGGACGTGCGGGCCGCGGCTGCCGCTGACGGCGCCGGCGCGCCCACCGCGGCGGCCACGGGCGGCAAGATCGCGACGCTGCGCATGTACGGCCCGATCGACAGCTGGGGCGGCTGGTGGGGCATCAGCTCCAAGGATGTCGCCGGCGCGCTCGAGCAGCTCGACGACGACGTCACCGAGCTCCGCGTCCGGATCAACTCCCCCGGCGGCGAGGTCTGGGAGGGCCTGACCATCCTCAACATGCTGCGCGCCCACCGCGCACGCACCGTCGCCGTCGTCGACGGCCTCGCGGCGTCCGCCGGCTCGCTGATCGCCTGCGGCCTCGAGGAGACGGTGATGTCGCCCGGGACGCAGATGATGATCCACGACGCCGCCGGCTTCGCGTGGGGCCCCGCCGAGGTCATGCGCAAGGCCGCCAGCTGGCTCGACTCGATCTCGAACTCGATCGCCGAGGTGTACGCCGAGCAGGGCGGCGGCACCCGCGAGGCGTGGCGGGCGCTCATGGTCGAGGAGACCTGGTACACGGCCACCGAGGCCGTCGAGTCCGGGCTCGCCGACCGCGTCGGCGTCGTGAAGGACCAGGGCGAGTCCTCCACCGCGGGCGTCGACCCCGAGGAGGACGACGCCGACCCCGTCGAGGACCCGCCCGTCGAGGACCGCTTCGACCTCTCGATGTACATGCACGCCGGGCGCTCGCACGCGCCGGCCCCCAAGCAGCCGGTCGCGTCCGCGACCGGTTCCACGTCTCAGGCCGCTTCGGCGCTCCGGGACACCTCACAGGAAGGAGGGGCTGACGTGGAGGACACGCAGCTCACCACCCTGCGGCAGAAGGTCGGTGTCTCCGCGGACGCCGACTTCGAGACCGTGATGGCGGCCGTCGACGAGGCCCTCGCCGAGCGCGCCGAGTCGGGCACCGCCGCCCCGGGCACCGTCACCGTCGACGAGGGCACCCTCGCGCAGCTGCGCCAGGACGCCGCCGCCGGCCGCGAGGCCCGCAACGCCCAGCTCGAGGCCGACCGCGTCAGCGCGGTCACCGCGGCCATCCAGGACGGCCGCATCCCCGCGGCCCGGCGCGACCACTGGCTCAGCCAGCTGCGCGCCGACGACGAGGGCGGCCGCGCCGTCCTCAACAGCCTCGCCAAGGGCACCATCCCGCTCGCCGAGCTCGGCCACGCCGACGCCGCCGACGACAAGACCGTCAAGGACGCGTACGAGGAGATCTTCCCCGAGCACGCGGCCCCGACCCAGAGCCAGGAGGCCTGATCATGACCGACTACACCCCCGTCGTTGCCGGCGGCCAGCCGGCGACGTTCACCGCGTCCGCCGCGGTGACCGGCGGCCAGCCCGTCGAGGTGACCGGCAACATGCAGGTCGGCCCCGCGGCCAGCGGCACGCAGAAGTACGTCGGCATCGCCGGCCACGACGCCCCCGCGGGCGAGAAGGTCACGGTGCACATGCCGGCCGGCTCGATCGAGGAGGTGGCCGTCTCGGCCGCCGTCACGGCCGGCCAGCACGTCAAGGCCTCCGGCTCCGGCCGCGTGGCGCCCTTCACCGTCGGCACGGACGCGGAGGTGCTCCGCCTCGGGCTGTGCGTCTCCGGCCAGGCGACCGTCGGCCAGACCTGCCGCTTCCTGACGGCCTGAGCGAGGAGAACAAGATCATGGGTGGCATCTACCCCAGCGTGCCGACGACGACCGAGATCGACGTCGCGAAGCTCCACCAGTTCATGAAGGACCCGACGAAGGTCCAGCGTCTCGTCAACGACGAGAACGCGAACACCTTCCTGTCGGACTTCCTCTTCCCCACGACGATCGAGACCAACGGCGCGGTCCTCTACGAGGTCTCCGCGGGCGTCTACCTCGACCGCGACCCGGAGGAGGTCAACCCCGGGGCGGTGTACCCGCGGGCGAAGCCCACCGACGGGGACGCGGCCTTCGCGAAGGTGCCGAAGGTCGGCATCGACGTCCCGGTCACCGACGAGAAGCTCCTCGAGTCGAACCGGGACGAGATCAAGCGCGCCGCGCAGCAGGTCGGCCGGCACGTCCGCCGCCAGATCGACACCCCGGCCGTGGCCATCGTCCAGACCGTCGTGACCAGCACGCTCGCCCTCGACGGCACCAAGGGCTGGTGGTACACCATCAGCAAGGCCGTCGGCGAGATCAACAACGAGCCGGAGAACTACGAGGCCGACACGGTCGTCGTGCCCTGGGACCTGTGGGCGGACGTCGCCTACGACGTCATGGGGTTCCTCCCCCGCGAGACCCAGAGCGGCGTCGTCCAGACGAACAAGCTCCCGGAGATCGCCGGCATCACGATCGCCCCGGCGGTCATGCCGCCCGGGTCCGACCCGGTCGTCCTCGACCGCAAGGTGTTCGGCTCGCGCGCCTTCAAGCGGATCCCGTCGCCGGAGTACACCGGTGACCCGAAGACCGGGATCGAGACCTGGACCCGGCGCAACCCGCTCGGCAACGACGAGACGCTGATCCGCGGCCGCCGGCCGATGATCGCGGTCGCGCAGGAGCCGCGCGCCGCCCGTCGGATCACGGGGGCCTGACCATGGGGCTGACCTACACGGCCAACATCCCGCTCTCGGTCAAGGTCAAGGACAAGGAGAAGCAGGTCGCCAAGGGCGACAAGCTGCCGTCCGGTGTCGACGACCGGGTCATCGAGGCCCTCCGCAAGTCCGGCCTCCTCTCGGTCGCCGGCGACGAGCAGGCCGCCGCGCCGGCTCCGCCGCCGGACCCGGAGACGCTCCCCGCCGAGCGCGACACCCGCGAGGTCTGGGAGGCGTACGCCCCGAAGGTCGGAGTCGACCCCGCGGAGTACTCCACCGAGAAGAAGCCGGTGCTCGTCGAGGCCGTCACCGCGGCGCACGAGGCGAAGGTCAAGGCCGACGCCGCGTCCACCGGCGACTCCGGGGAGGGCTCGGGCTCCTGAGCCCGAGCCGACCCACCCTCTGCGCCCCGCCCGGATCATCCCTGCACCCGGGCGGGGCGCTCCCCCGGAGTCTGAGAGGAGGACCCCGCGATGACGGACCCCCTCTTCGACGAGACCAAGCTCGGCGACTGGCTCGGGTACGAGGTCAACGAGAGCCAGGCCAAGGCCGTCCTCGAGGTCGTCGAGGGATGGATCTGTGGCGCGACCGGCTGGCTGGACATCCCCGCGGAGCCGGCGAAGCCGCTGCGGGCGTGGGCGCTCGAGCTCGGCGGCATCGCCTACGAGAACCCCACCAGCCAGACCGACGACCAGACCGACCTCGTGCGCTCGTCGTGGCGCGACCGCCGCACGCAGATCCTCGCCGAGGTCCGCGTCTGGGCCCAGTCGAACGGCTCGGCCGCCGGCGGCGGCCCACCGTCTCCGACGGGCCGCTTCCCCGCCGCCTGTCCCTACCCGGACCCGAGCTACCCCTACGGGCTGCGGCCGTGAGCCGGCTCAACCCGCGCGAGGCGACCGAGGACGTCACCATCGCCGTCGCCGGCGACCGTGACTCCGACGGACCCCTCCCCGGCAGCAACGTCACGCTCCGGGTCGCGTACCGCGCGAAGCGGCAGCTGGTGCGCGACCGCGAGGGCGCCGAGGTCGTCTCCGAGGCGACCCTGCTCGCCGCGCCGGAGCACAACCCCGGCAAGGACCTCGAGCAGCTGCTCTCCCCCGGCACGAAGGTCACGGTCCGCGGCGACGACCGCGAGGTCATGACCGCCGAGCCGGCCCTGCGCCGCGGCCGCGTCGTCTACGTGGCGGCCACCCTGACCTGAGGACGGTGAGCCTGTCGTGACCGTGCGCTCCACCGTCGACTTCAAGAAGGCCCGCCGCGCGCTGCGCAACGCCACCCCGGAAGCGCTCGACGCGGCCGGCCGCGTGGTCCTGGACGCCTCGAACCGGCTGATCCCCACCGACACCGGTGAGATGGAGAAGACCGGCGACGTGCGCGTCACCGGCGACACCGCCGCGGTGTTCTACACCCACCCCGGCGCCGCCCGCCAGCACGAACGCCTGGACTACCACCACGACGACGGCCAGGCGAAGTTCCTCGAGCAGGCGTCCGCCCGCACCCGCGCCGAGCAGCTGGCCGCGCTCGCCGGCGAGATCCGCAAGGAGCTCCGGTGAGCCTGCAGCCGGTCCCGGTCGACGGCTGGTCGAAGAAGCTCGTCCACGGCTGCGCGCTGTGGCTGAACGACGCGGGCGTCGTCGAGTTCGTCCTCGGCTCGCGCCTGACCGGCGCGCGGCCGGGGCTGCACACCGACGGCCTGCCGCCCGCGCCGGACCGGGCGGTCTCCCTCTCGCTCTACGCGGTCGACGAGGACCCCGGCCTGAGCGATGTCGTCGTCGGCCTGCAGACGATCTCGCGCGGCGCGCCGGGCGACCGGTGGCAGGCGATCGACCTCGACGACGCCCTGTTCGTGGCCCTCGAGGGCGCACATGACCTCGTCTGGGGAGGCATCCCGATCGTGCTCGTGCAGAGGCGGTCCGGGACGTCCCTCGGGCAGGACGGCAACCGCCGCTGGGAGCAGGTCTCCAACTACTGGGTCACCACGACCCGCCCCACCCCCAACCGGGTCGACTGACCCAGAAAGCAGGATCCGCCATGACCGAGGAGCAGCTCGCCTCGCAGCTCGCCCGCCGCTTCGCGGTCGAGGTGCGCGACCCCTCCGCCACGCCGACCGTCGTCACCGCGACGGCCGCGATGTCGACCGACAACATCACCAAGACCGCCCACGGCCTCTCCGTCGGCGACCAGGTCCAGTTCGACGGCACCCCCGCGGCCCCGCTGGCCACCGGCACCACGTACTACGTCGTCAACGTCACGGCCAACACCTTCAAGGTCTCGGCCACCGAGGGCGGCACCCCCGTCGACATCAGCGCCGACGGCGACGCGAACTACATCGCCATCGCCAACTGGACCCGGGTCCGCGCGATCTCGGACTTCAAGCCCACCAAGGACTACAAGACCGAGGACGACTCCGACTACGACAGCGAGGGCTGGCAGTCGGAGAGCAAGACCGGCATGGGGTGGGGCCTCGAGATCGACCTGATCCGCAAGATCGGCATCACCACCCGCGCCGAGGACCCGGGCCAGCAGATCATCCGGGTCAAGGCCGACGAGTTCCCGCCCGACGACCTCCTCGAGGTCCGCTGGTTCGACCGCAACGGCGGCGAGGAGGCCTTCCAGGGCTACGTCTCCCCGCAGTGGGAGGACCAGGGCGGCCCGAACACCGCGCTCGACAAGGCCAAGGCCAAGCTCATGGGCCAGGGCAAGCGCAACGTCATCACCAACCCGTACCCGACGGGCCTGGTGGTCTGAGCCGGTCGGGGCGGGATGTATTCGGCTGCGTCCCGCCCCGACCCCTCCGAGCCCCCTGCCGGGCTCTCTCACAGCCGAGCAGCCGATCAGCCGAAGGAGTACGACCATGGCGAAGTTTGCCGCCCTCGACCGCGTCATCGCGGAGGACGAGGACTACCTGACCCTGCCCGTCCCGGTCCGCGGCCGCGCCGATCCGATCGAGTACTCGATCCCGCCGATCTCCGGCCGCGACGGCCTCTTCGCGCAGCGGATGATGAACCTCATCCTCGCCGCGTCGATCGAGGAGGACCAGCCGCGCGACCCGGACAAGCCGGCCGCTCGGCTGCCCAAGCCGCCCGTCCTCGACGACGACGAGGAGCGCGACCTCTACGAGCGGCTGCTGTCCGTCGAGGTCCTCGAGCAGATGCTCGCTGACGGCGTGACGTGGCCGATGATCCAGCGTTGCGCGATCACGACCCTGCTGTACGCGACGTCGGACGCGGAGATGGCCGAGGCCTACTGGCAGGACCCGAACCCGGGAAAAGCGCTGCGGAGCCGGCCGGCATCACGGGCCACGGCTCGGTCTCCGAAGAAGGCTGGCCGGAGTGGTTCGAAGGCGTCCCGCAAGGGCCACAAGAAGGCAGCGACGTCACGTGGGAGTGGCTCTTCGAGCGCTGGCCACTGATCGAGCTCGACCTCCACGAGGTCTACGGGATCGACGTCGACGACCCGGGCCTGCTCGACCGCCGCACCTGGCGGTGGCTCTCTGTGCGGATCATCGGGCTGCTGAGCACCGACGGTCGCCTGCACCGCGAGAAGTACCCCCCGAAGAAGGAGCCGCAGCAGCAGCGCGGCTGACGTGACTCCTGGCCGGAAGGGGGCAGCTCGTCGTGTCCCTGGACCTCGGAACGCTCGTCGCGTACATCAAGGCCGACGACTCGCAGTACAACCAGGCCCTCGACCGCTCCGAGGGCCGGATGCACCGGTTCGGCTCGGCCATCGCGACCGGGGTCAAGGTCGCCGGCGGCGCGTTCCTCACCGTCGCCGGCGCCGCGACCGCGCTCGGTGTGCGCACCGCGGCGAGCAACGAGCAGGCGCAGATCTCGTTCACGACGATGCTCGGCTCGGCGAAGAACGCCCAGTCGTTCCTCACCCAGCTGTCCTCGTTCGCGGCCAAGACCCCGTTCGAGTTCCCGGAGCTGCAGACCGCCGCCCAGTCGCTGATCTCGGTTGGGGTCGACGCGAAGAAGGTCATCCCGATCATGACCTCGCTGGGCAACGCGACCTCCGGCATGGGCACCGGGTCCGAGGGCGTGAAGCGGGCCACCGTGGCCCTGCAGCAGATGAACGCTGCCGGGAAGATCTCGATGGAGGACCTCAACCAGCTGCGCGACGCGGGCATCCCGGTGTACGACCTGCTCGCGGCCGCGACCGGCAAGAGCGTCACCCAGGTCGCGGCGCTCGCGAACAAGGGCAAGCTGGGCCGCAAGGAGCTCGGGCAGCTGATGACCGCGCTCGAGAACGGCAAGGGCCTCGAGCGCTTCTCCGGGATGATGGAGAAGCAGTCGACCTCGCTGACCGGTCTGTGGTCGACCCTCAAGGACACGTTCTCGATGGGCATGGCCCAGGCGATCCAGCCGCTGGTGCCGCTGATCAAGGACGGGCTCGGGAAGGCGATCGAGTTCGCCTCGGCCGCGATGCCGCGGCTGCAGGCCGGCATCGCGACGGTCGTCGCGGCCGCCCAGGGGCTGTACTCGCTTCTCGCGGAGGGCGACTACACGGGCAAGCTGAGCGAGGCCTTCGGCTGGGAGGAGGACTCCGCCGCGGTCGGCCGGATCCTCGACATCCGCAACGCGGCGCAGGGCCTGTTCGACCTGGTGTTCCGGGGCGACTACACGGGCAAGCTGTCGCAGGCCTTCGGCTGGGAGGAGGACTCGGGCGCGGTCGCGCAGATCCTGCAGATCCGTGACGCCGTGACGGGCCTGTTCGACAAGCTCCGCGGCGCAGGTGGCGGCATCGACTTCGCCCCGATCGGCAACATGCTCGGGCAGGTCGCCTCGCACGCCGGCGACATCACCGCGGTGGGGCCGGCCCTCGGCCCCACCCTGTCGATGATCGGTGACGGCCTCTCGTGGGTGGCCGACAACGCCGACACCGTCGGCAAGTACCTGCCGGCCGTCCTCGCGGCCTTCACCGCGTACAAGGGGCTGCAGGCGGCCAACAACGTCCTCGGTCGCGACTCGGCCATCGGCATGGTCGGCCAGATCGGGTCGACGGTCGCCCTCGTCATCGCGAACAACCGGCTCGCCGCGTCGCAGCGGGCGGTCCGGGCCTCGACGGTCTCGGCCACCACCGCCGAGGGCGCCAGCATGGCCACCCGGGCGCGGGCGGCCGCGGCCTCAGTCGCCGGCGCAGCCCGGACCGCGGCCGCGTGGATCGCCTCGAACGCGACGACGGCTGCGAGCTCGGTCGCGTCGGCCGCAACCACCTCCGCGGCGTGGGTCGCGTCCTCGGCCCGCACCGTCGGCGGCCTGGTCGCCCAGGGTGCGGCGTTCGTCGCGATGCGCGCGGCGCAGCTGGCCGGCGCCGCGGCGACCGGGATCGCCACCGCCGCGCAGTGGCTGTGGAACGCCGCCCTGACCGCGAACCCGATCGGCATCGTCGTCGTGGCGATCGCCGCCCTGGTCGCCGGCATCGTCCTGGCGTGGAAGAACAGCGAGACCTTCCGCACGATCGTGCTCGCCGCGTGGGGCGCGATCCGCAACGGCATCGGTGCGGTCGTCGACTGGCTCAAGGTCGCCGTCCCGGCCGTGGTCGCGTTCGTGAAGAACGCCTTCCTCCGCTACACCCCGCTCGGCATCATCATCAGCCACTGGGGCCAGATCCGCTCCGTCATCGGTGCCGCCGTGGACTGGATCCGCGGCGCGATCGCCTGGTTCGGTTCTCTCCCGGGCCGGTTCGCCTCGTGGTTCGGCGGGGTCGTGTCGTCGGTCAACACCAAGGTCGCCGCGGTCGTCACCCTGATCAAGGGCCTGCCGGGCCGGATCCTCACCGGGCTCGGCAACCTCAAGGACCTGCTGATCGACAAGGGCGTCGACCTCGTCCAGGGCATGATCACCGGCATCGGCAACATGGCCGGACGTCTCGCGAGCTTCGTGAAGCAGTTCGTCAAGGACCACATCCCGGGCCCGATCGCCGACGCCCTCGGCATCAGCTCCCCCTCGAAGGTCGCCCGCGACCTGCTGCGCTGGGTGCCGCTCGGCGGCATCGAGGGCCTCAAGCAGACCGGGCCGCAGCTGCGGCGCGCGATGACCGACCTCTTCCAGCCGCCGCCGGTGCCGGAGGTCCTCGCGGCGTCCTCGCGCTCGCTGGGCGCTCGCACTGTCCTCGACCCCAACGTCAGCCGGTCGGCGGCCGCGGGCTACGGGATGGCGCTGCCGGAGAAGGTCACGCTCGTCGACGAGGAGGGCGCGGTCATGGGCCGGATGCGAGTCGTCGCGAGCGACGTCGTTCAGTCGCACTCCCGTGAGCAGGCCCGAGGGATCCTCTCGAGTCGAGGTGGTCGCTGATGCCGGCGGTGACCGCGGCCCTGATCGGTGAGCTGTCGCCGCCGCTGGTGCAGGTCGTCGTCACCGGCCTCGTCGTCGGGGACGAGTACGAGGTCACCGGGTCCCTCGGCGACCAGTCGTGGACCGTCCGCGCCGGCGTCGGTGTCGCCACCTCCACCCAGGTGGTGCTCGTCGACGTCGCCGCCCCGGTCAACGCCCCCGTCACGTACACGGTCAGCATCCCTGAGGACGCCGTCACCGCGTCGTCTACGCCGATCGTCGTCCCGTGGGCGCCCGGCGCGCGGGCGTCCTCGAGGTACCTGCTCTCGTCACTCGACGGGCAGCTGACGGCCGCGCTCCGCTGGCTCAACAACGGCGACCCGCGCGACCACAACCTGCGCGTCGCGTTCCACACCGTCGAAGGACGCTCCCGCCCGGTCCCGGTCTACGACCTCGAGGCCGGCGAGTCCCGCACCTACGTCGTCGTCACCGACGGCGACCACACCGCCGCCATGCGCGAGCTCGTCCGCTCCGGAGCCCCGCTGCTGCTGCGCACCGACGGCTCCGTCGCCGACTTCGCACCCTGCGACTACATCCAGCTCAAGTCGGCCGCCTCCATCCTGCGCCGAGGCACCACCCGCAAGTGGACCCTCGGCCTCGAGGTCATCGACGACCCCGAGCCGAACACGCTGCTCGCCGCGTCCACCTGGGACGACTTCGACGCCGCCTACGCCAGCCTGACCTGGGCCGGCTTCGACGGCGACTGGGCAGGCCAGGCCTGGAACGACTTCGACCGAGAGGACTGGGACTCCCGTGCGTGAAGGCCCCTCCGCCGCAGTGATCTCCGGCGCCCACCGGTGGCGCTCGCGGATCGCGTCGTGGAAGGGCACCGACCTGCTCGCCGAGCGGGTCCCGCTGACCGGCGGCGAGCTGACAGCGAACGCCACCCAGGACGTGCCCGAGCGGCTCACCTTCACCGTGCCGGAGGTCGCCGACGGGTTCTCGTGGGTCCCCGACAGCGACGAGCACCCCCTGGCTGAGTTCGGGCAGTTCGTCGACGTCGACGTCGACGTGTGGTCCTCCGTGACGGCGGGCGCGGCCGACGCCCCGCCGACGGCCACCTCCCCGCTGGGCCGCTTCCAGATCCAGGACTGGGAGCACGACCGCAGCACCGGGACCGTGACCGTCGAGTGCGTGGGGCTCCTGCAGAAGCCGAAGGACGCCGGCTTCCGCACCCCGATGGTGCCCCGGCCGTCGGGGACGTTCGTGACCGAGCTGCGTCGCCTGATGCTCCCGGGCATGCCCGTCCTCGTCGACGCGGCCCTGACCGACCGGGCCGTCCCGCAGTCGATGGTGTGGGGTGAGGACCGTCTCGGTGCGCTGTACGACCTGGCCGACGCGTGGCCGGCGCTGCTGCGGGTCGACTCGAGCGGCGTGGTGCGCCTGCTGCCGCCGCTGCCGGCGGTGCCGACCCCGGTGCTCGCCTGGACCAACGGCGAGAACGGAACCGTGATCTCGGCGCCCCGCTCCGGCACCCGCGACGGGATCGCGAACGTGGTCATCGCCCGCTCGACCGCGACCGACGACCCGGGCAAGGCACCGCTGCAGCAGGTCGCACAGGTCACCTCGGGCCCGCTGCGCCCAGAGGTGTACGGGGAGGTCACCTACGTGTGGTCCTCGCCGCTGGCGACGACGAACGCGCAGCTGCTCGCGTCGGCCCAGACGATCCTCGGCCGCAAGTCCCGGCCCGCGCTCGTGCGGAAGGTGACGTGCGTCCCGGACCCGCGGGTCGAGCTCGACGACGCCGCGTCGGTGACCACCGAGGACGGCACCGACGTCGGGTTCGTCGTGGGGTACCGCCTGCCGCTCACCGCCAAGGGCGGCGCGATGACCGTCGACGTGGGGGTGTCCTGATGGATGTCGCAACCGCCGTCGGCAGCCTGCAGCGGCGCGGCGACCGCCGACCATGGGTCGTCGCCCGCCTGGTCGGCTCGCCGAACCCGACGACGAACCGGGCCACAGTGACGATCGACGGGTCCGAGAAGGTGTCGCTGCCCTACGTCCCGGGGTCCTACGCCGGCGTCACCCTCGTGTACGTCCTGCGCGACCCCGACAACACCGGCATGGGCCCGCTCATCCTCGGCCCCGCGTACACCGAGGTCGCGCCGCCCCCACCGCCGGCTGACGCCCCGCCGGCCGACCAGCCGTCGACGACCACCGTCACCGCGCTCATCCGGCCGTCCTACTCCGGCTCCTACCGCACGTCGGTCAGCGCTTGGGACCGCTGGAACGTCAACCGCCTCGGCGGCCGCTCCACCGTGTGGCAGGGCAACCAGTACGGATCCGGACCGATGCTCGGCTTCGCCGGCTACGGCACCCAGGTCCGCGACCTCGGGGCCCTCTCGATCCAGCGCATCCGCGTCCTGACCCCGCTGGTGAAGTACTCCGGTTCGATCGTGCTGCAGGGCTCGTCCTCGGGAACCAAGCCCGGCGGTGCCCCGTCCTCATCCGGCGCCACCGCCTCGGGCGTGACCGCGGTCGATCTGACCGCCGCGATGTGCGAGGCCTTCCGCACCGGCGCCACCCGAGGCCTGGTCGCGGTCGGCTCGGCCTACCGGGCCACCTACGGCACGGGCCACCCCTCGGGGATGGCCCTGCAGGTCACCTACACCAGGCGCGCGTGATGACCGCGCACCCGAACACCCGGCGCGCGGCCCTGGCCGCGCTCGACGTCACCAACGGAGGTCTGTGATGCCCCTGTCCGGTTCCGGAGTCCCGTCGCGGACCGATCTCAACAACGCCTTCTCGTTCGCGATCAAGCCCGACGTCCAGAAGTTCACCGCCTCGGGCACGTGGACGAAGCCGGCCGACGCCCGCTTCGTCGAGGTCGAGATCCAGGCGGGCGGTGGCGGTTCGTCGACCGCATCCGCCAGCTCGGGCATCGCGGTCTCCGGCGGCGGCGGTGGAGGCGGGTACGTGCGCGCCCTCTACGACGCCGACGATCTCGGCTCGAACGAGACCGTCACCGTCGGCGCGGGCGGCACGGGGTCGGGCACGACCGCGGCCGGCGGTGACGGCGGCACGTCCTCCTTCAACGATGCCTCCGCGGCCGGCGGCTCCGGCGGGATCTACCCCGGAGCCGGGTCCACCGGCACCGGCGGCGCTCGCGGCGGCAACGGTGGCACGGTCACGCCTGGCGCGCACGCAGTCGCCTCGCGGCCCGGCTCGAACGGCGGCGCGGGACGGTGGATCAGCGGTGTGACCACGTTCAGCAACGGCGGTGGGGACTCGATGCTCGGCGTCGGCGGGATCTACCCGACCGCAGCCGGGACCGCCAACAACGGCACCGGCTACGGCGGCGGCGCCTCCGGAGCGTTCGCCACGAGCGTCGCGAAGGCCGGCGCGGACGGCGCCCCGGGCGTCGTCATCGTCACGACCTACTTCTGACGGTGCCTGCGACCAGCCACCGGCACATGCGCATGGTCGGCGGCATCGTCGCGGCCGGGCACCTGCTCATCCTTGCCCTGGCGCTCGCCGACCGCGCGACCTACCAGACGATCGAGCCGAGCCTCCTGGGCGACGTCGTCGACTCGCCCGCGTGGAACGTGCTCTTCGTCGCGGTCCCCCTCGAGGTGGCCCTGAGCCGATCGGCGATCTGGGAGGCCCGCGCGTTCCTTCTCTCGTTCACCGTGCTGCTCGTCTGGGGAGGTCTGAACCTCACGGTAGGTGTCACCGCTGATCGTCCGGTCGGGCTCCTCGGGCCGTCACTGGCGTTGCTCCTCGCGGCGCTCTCACTCGTCTGCGCGAACCACTGGCAGACCCGATCCGAGGAGTGATCGTGGGGGGACTCTCACCGGAGCAGATCGCGAACGCGGTCCTCGTCGCCCTCCTCGTGCTCGGCGGCCTCGCCGGCCGGCTCACCCTCCGAGGTCGCTCGCGCGCTCGTGAGATGACGCGGCTGCGGATCCGGGCAGACGAGGCCGAGCAGGCGCTCTTCGACCTGCGCAAGCGCATGCGGGATGCCGGGTACGACCCGGGCCCGCTCCCCCCCTCGGTGCTGCGAGCCGCCGAGGAGAAGTCCGGCTCGACCGAACCCCAGGAGGGGACATGACCAGCGAGCTCAAGCAAGGGGCTCAGCACAGCGACCCGGGCCAGGAGATCCGCCGGCAGGACCGGCGATGGCTCGTCCTGGTCGTCGCGATCCTGCTCATCGCGATGCCGGCCGTGTTCTACCTCGGTCGCCTCTACTCCGACTCTCAGAAGCAGACGAAGGCGACCGCCGAGCAGGCGCTCTCGCTCGCCGACAAGGTCTCGCAGGCGTGCGCGACCACCGACTCCACACAGCGCGCGGCGCTCGTCCAGATCGGCGCCTGCCAGCAGGCCCAGCAGGTGAAGAAGGATCCGACGCCGGCGGTTGGACCGCAGGGCCCGGCTGGCCCGGCCGGACCGCAAGGGCCTGTGGGTCCGGCGGGCGTGAACGGCGTGAACGGCGCGGCGGGTAGTCCGGGCGCGCGGGGCGCGGTCGGTGACCCCGGCCCGGCTGGTGCGACGGGTGCTGACGGCGCGACTGGCGCGCAGGGCGACCCGGGCGCCACGGGCCCGGCAGGCCCGCAGGGTCCGCCCGGCCCGCAGGGCGCGGCCGGTCCTGCTGGACAGGACGGTTCGACTGGCCCGCAGGGGCCGCAGGGCGATCCGGGCCGCGGCATCCAGTCCGTGATGTGCGGCAACGACGGCCGCTGGACGGTCACCTACACCGACGGCACCAGCGCCGACGCCGGCCGCTGCCGGGTCGGCCTGCTCGACTGAGGAGACGACGATGGCACGACACCTGACAGCCGCTGAGATCCGCGACGCCTTCCGCATCTGGAACGTCCCGGCCATCTACGAGCCGGGCTGGGAGACCCGCGGCAACGGCGGCTCGTGGGGCGACCTCGGCTTCCTGCTGATGCACCACACGGGCGACGACCTGCCGGACAACGTCTCGAAGAACATGCTGCGCGACGGCCGCCCGGGGCTGTCCGGCCCGCTGTGCAACTTCGCCCCCCGGGACGATGGCCGGCTGCACGTCATCGCGGCCGGGCCCGCGAACCACGCCGGCACCGGCGACCCGCGCGTCCTCGCGGCCGTACGGGCCGAGAGCTACGGCGCTGCACCACCGGCACCGCGCTTCTCGCAGGGGCAGGCCGGCGGGGTCGGCGGCAACAGCCTCTCGATGGGCTGGGAGTCGATGTACGCCGGCAAGAACGACCCCACCATCAACCCGCTGCAGTACCGCGTCGCGGTCCTCTCGCAGGCCGCGATCTCGTGGAAGCTCACCCAGGTCTCGGGCGACCACTGGACCGGCAAGTCGACGCTCGGCCACAAGGAGTGGCAGCGCGGCAAGCCCGACCCCGCCGGCATCGTCATGGCGACCCAGCGGGCCGACATCGACTGGTGCCTCACCCACGGACCGGCCGCCGCCTGGCGCTGGTACGACACCGGCCTCAAGTCCACCC